>CAYLSF010001283.1:0-2488 GCA_964385675.1 uncultured Saprospiraceae bacterium | reverse complement strand
AATCCAACAGATGACACAAAGTCACCTGTTGAATGCAATATTTTTAACCTAAAATGGACAATTTTCACATCTATCAATCTTCTTTAACACAATTGGTGCGGTAGATTTTTTATCTACATTATAAGATGCATCATCACAATTAAATCTTGTACCATCTATTAAGCCGATTACTCTAAACTCTGTACGTCTGTTTCTTTGATGTTGCTCTTCTGTACAAGGTACTTCATCTACACACTCATTCGTTGGTTTATTTTCACCATATCCTTCTGCTTCTAGTCTATTTTTACTAATATTTTTACGCATCAAGTAGCGTACAACCGCTTCTGCTCTTCTTGCAGACAATCGCATATTGTATCTTTTAGAAGCCCGAGCATCGGTATGTGAGCCAATCTCTACGACTAAAGTTGGATTATCTTCTAAGATTTTAATCAATTCCGCTAATGGTTCTTCTGCATCCGAACGAATGTATGCTTTATCAAAATCATAATAAATATGCTCTAATACAAATGTTTTAGGAATAGCATCACATGGATTTCCTATTTCTGTTATTTGTCCATTGTCGTCAATTGTTGGTTCTGCGGGAGTTATGTATGGACGCAAGTAGAAATCATGCTTAAAGGTTTTGGACTCTTTCATGAATTTTGTACAATAAGGCTTATCCGTACTTACTGCTAAAAATCCATCCTTTGATGCTCTTAAAGAATAACAGCAATCTTCTTTTAATACAAACCTATATCGTCCGTCATCTGTAGTTGTCGCTTCTAAAGGTTCATCTCCACAATCGGGAATTAATTCTACCTTCGCATCTGTTAGAGGCTCTCCAGACTCTTCATTATACACCACGCCTTCAATCGCAAAATCTAATGGTTTTGTTAAAGGAATTTTTACAAAAACCTTTGTACTCGCTTTGTAATCATGTGTACAACTTTCTGAAGCATTTTCTTGATATGTTTCTTTATTAGCTGTGAATGTACAACATTTATTGAGTGGTAATTCAATCATTACTCGCCCGTTAGCACCTGTAAATAATTCTAAACCAGAGCAATCATTCAATACAGAAGCCATTTCTATCGGATCATTCGTACGTGCATCATACACCAATACCTCTACTTTTACAACACTATACTTGAAGCTATAAATGTCATCACGGCCTACTCCACCTTCTCTATTTGAGGAGAAATAGCCAAAATTCTCTTCTTCATTTAAAATCAACCCAAAATCATCTGAACGAGTATTAACAGGAAATCCTACATTCATTACAGGCCCAGGTACTCCTTCATTATAATCCACATAATAAATATCTAATCCCCCTAATCCTACATGACCGTCAGAAGAAAAGTACATTCTATTAGAGTTGTGCATATAAGGAAACACTTCATGTCCTTCAGTGTTAATACGAGGTCCTAAATTACGAGGAGGTGTCCATGTGCCATCTTCCATTACCGTATAGTATAAATCCATACCACCAAAACCACCAGGCATATCCGATGCAAAATATAATGTCTTACCATCAGGTGCGATGGTTGGGTGTGCTATTGAATATTCATCGGAATTAAATGGTAAACCTTGTAAATTCCCCCATTTTCCATTCTGTTCTTCTGCTGTAAAGATTTTCAGTCGTATTACACCTTCATCATCCTTACCTACCCTATTTCTTTGATCTATATTGTTTCTTGTAAAAAAGATTTTCTTCCCATCTTCTGTAAAACAAACGGGACCATCGTGATACTTTGTGTTTAACTTAGACGAATATTTTTCTGGTTTTTCATCATATTTAAACTCTAATGCTTCCGCATCCATTGTATCTATACTTGTGTAGTATAAATCCAGAAACGGATAGCCTGTCCATTCATGAATACGTTTTACTGGCCCTGTATTTCCCCTTTCAGATGCAAACACTAACCCATTTTTGTAATAAGCTGGACCAAAATCATCAAATTTCGTATTGAACGGTAATTTCTTAATTTCGTAGAAATCTTTTCTAGCACTCAATAGCTTTTCGATCTCTTCTCTATCACAAGTAGAAGCTAATAATTGACCTCTCAAATCATCTGGTTCTTCTTGCGAATATTTTTCAAACCATTCTTTTGCCAAATCACATTTACCATTCGCTTGTAAGGATTTGCCATAGTATAAATAATAAATCGGTTTAGCCTCTGGTAGGTGTACAATTTGCCCGTACCAATATTCGGCTTCCCCCATATTATCTACCTTACGATAACTTTCTGCTAGTTTGATTTTAGCTTCCGCAATATCGGCTTTATCCAAAACCTCTAAGTATAATTGAATGGCTTCTGAGTAATTAAATTTTTCAAATTCTCGATTGGCTCGTTGAAGCTTTGCTTTCTGAGCTGTTGCATTCCCTATAATTAGGGCAAAGAGTAAGACAGTAATTGTAAGCTTTTTCATTGTATTTCTCATTTGATGATAATAAAGGGCAAACGCATCAGATTATTTTGCAAATCACTAAATAACCAATAATATTTTG
>CAYLSF010001282.1:0-2489 GCA_964385675.1 uncultured Saprospiraceae bacterium | reverse complement strand
TACCTCGTTGTCACGAACGTTCATACGCTCACGGATGGTACGAGCCATACGAGCTAAACCAACGCCAAACTGAGCATATAACTGCTCTCCTACTGTTCTTACACGACGATTACTTAAGTGGTCAATATCATCAATTTCCGCTTTTTGATTCATCAATTTCACCAAATAGCGTACAATTGCGATAATATCCTCTTTCGTCAATACAAGCGTCTCTCTCGCAATATCTAACTTAAGTTTTCTGTTGATTTTATAACGACCAACATCTCCTAAATTGTAACGCTTATCAGAGAAGAACAATTTATCAATGATACCACGAGCTGTTTCTTCATCAGGTGGATCTGTCCCTCTTAATTGACGATAAATATGCTGAACCGCTTCTATTTCAGAACTAGAAGGGTCTTTTTGTAATGTATTGTAGATAATAGAATAATCATCTTCTACATTCTCACGTTGTAAGATAATAGTTTCTACTCCTGTATCTAAGATTAGATCAATATGCTCTTCATCAAGAATCGTATCACGCTCAAGAATGATTTCGTTTCTTTCAATTGTTACTACCTCACCAGTGTCCTCATCTACGAAATCCTCTGCCCAACTCTTCAATACACGAGCGGCTAGCTTACGACCAACTGACTTCTCTAAATTATCCTCAGAAGCTTCAATTTCATCCGCTAAGTCAAATAAGTCCAATATTTCTTTATCGGAGTTATAACCGATTGCTCTTAATAAAGTAGTTACAGGGAATTTTTTCTTACGGTCGATGTAAGCATACATTACCGTATTAATGTCTGTAGCAAATTCCATCCATGCTCCTTTGAAAGGAATGACACGAGCAGAATAGATTTTTGTACCATTAGGATGTAAGCTTTGTCCAAAAAATACACCAGGAGAACGGTGTAATTGAGAAACGATAACCCTTTCTGCACCATTAACTACAAAAGTACCTTTAGGTGTCATATATGGAATGTTACCTAAAAATACATCTTGTACAATCGTCTTGAAATCAACGTGTTCTTCATCGTTACAAGACAATCTCAACTTAGCTTTTAATGGTACACTATAAGTTAGCCCTCTAGCCATACATTCTGCTATATCGTATCTAGGAGGATCTACGAAATAGTCTAAAAATTCAAGGACAAAAATATTACGAGCATCTGTGATAGGGAAATTTTCCTGAAATACCTTAAATAATCCCTCGTTTCCTCTATTTTCAGGAGTTGTATCTAACTGAAAAAACTCCTGAAAAGATTTAACTTGAATTTCTAAAAAATCGGGATAAGCAGATGCGTGCTTAATTTTACCAAAGTTGATTCGACCGGAAGCCGTGTAATTGATACTGCTGTCTGAAGCCATGTATGTTTTTTTAAAAAAACTGGAAATAAAGGAAAAGAATCAAGCTACTGCAACTAATAAAACGCTTCAACCTATGAAAAGTTCAACTGCATATAGACGGGTATAGGCTTAGCCTTTTGGGCTAAACCTACACCTAATCTCAACAAGTATATAATATTTTAAACAATGATTACTTATACCTTGCTTTTTTTTCTACAAATTACTTGATTTCTACAGAAGCACCTACACCTTCTAATGCTTCTTTCAATTGCTCAGCCTCGTCTTTAGATACTTTCTCCTTAATTGGAGCAGGAGCACTATCAACTAAAGCTTTCGCATCTTTAAGACCTATACCTAATAAGCCTTTGATTTCTTTTACAACTTTCAACTTAGCAGAACCGAAAGAAGATAAGATAACATCAAACTCAGTTTGCTCAGCTTCAGCAGCTTCGCCACCTCCAGCACCTGGAGCAGCAACTGCAACTGCAGCAGCAGCAGGTTCGATACCGTAAGTTTCTTTTAAAATAGATGCTAATTCTACTACTTCTTTAACTGTTAAGTTTACTAATGATTCTGCAAGAGCACTTAAATCTGCCATTTTTAATAAATTTTAATAACGCGTTTTTAAATAAAATGAACTAAGTGCGCGTAACTTATATATTTTAATAATTTGCCTAATTTACATTAGGACAAATGTTGGATGGAAGCCGCACTTTATAAATTAAGAATTGAAAATTAATTTTGACAGCTATTAGGATAGGAATTCCTCTAATCCACTATCTTTAATTTAAAACTCTAACTGTAATTAGAAATATGCATAAAACACACTTCTAAATTGAGAAACTATAACTAAGCCTCTCCACCTTCTCTCTCCTCTAATGCTTTCAATAAGTTTGAAATAGTATTTTGACCTGATTTCAAAGCATTGACGATATTGAATGCAGGAGATTGTAAAAGTGTAACGATTTCGCCTAATAAATCTTCTTTAGATTTAACTTTAGTCAAGCCTTCTATCTCATCATCACCTACATAAACTGATGAATCAATATAAGCTGCCTTTAATGTTGGCATATCATGACCTTATATTGATTCATCAGTTTATGTAGGTGATGATGAATCAATATAAGCTGCCTTTAATGTTGGCATATCATGACCTT
>CAYLSF010001281.1:0-2491 GCA_964385675.1 uncultured Saprospiraceae bacterium | reverse complement strand
TTTCAATATTTCCTCAATATAATTTCCATTCATTATTTTTGATTTCTATAAAAATATGGAATTCATAAAGTATTTCCAAATGAACAAGATTCAATTTAGTGACTAAAAAATGTCATTTATCATTCAATTTTCGAGACTCTCTTTTACCTAACCTAATTCTTAGAAAGCCCTTGAGCTCGTCTAAGAAAAATAGAAAGTAATTCTTTGGGATGACTTTATTTTAATAATTTTGGATGTACGATTTCAGACGATATTAACCAAAATCTGAGCTATCCAGCAGTCTCTCTTAATAGCTATTGAGAATCTAATAATCGAGCAACTAACCTCTATTGATAATATTCCATTTGTACCAAAAAATTAGAATCTATACCACCTAAAGCTTTAGCCGCAGCAGGGGAGAGGGTACAGTGAATATTAAAAGAATGAGCAGCCCCTTGTAATCGACCAATAATTTTAACATAAACGACTCTCTTATTTAAGGGATTAGTTACACGCATGATAGAACCAACTTTCGCCTTACGGTGCATAGCATAAAGGCTACCGCCATTAAGTTTTTTATTCCAAGATGCGGCCCCTCTGCGCGTATTGAGTTTTTTACTAACAGTTTCCGCTTTAAATTTTTGCTCTAATTTTTGATTGATTTCCCGAACTGCTGCACTCATCCCTGTATATTTTTTTGCTCTTTTCGGAATACCATCTACATCTATCCAACCAATCACTAATTTTTGTCCTTCATATACGGCATTACCTATCAAACCATTACGTTCTTTTAAGGTGTCAACAGACATCCTAAAATAGGTCTTTGCAATTTTAAACATGGTGTCTTTAGGTTTCACCACATAACAAACTTCAATTTTTCGCCATTTATAGGTGTCAAAATATTTACCTTTGGTGCGCTGAATGGCACGATGCGAAATTGGAATCTTTAATGGAAAGCCAATTGTAATCGGTTTATCTTTTAAAATAGGATTAGCATAATATAAATCGGTAATACTTAGTCCGTAATATTTAGATAAGGCATAAAGCGTTTGCCCTTGTTTTACGGGATGCAATAAATAACGTTGACCGCCCTCTACTGTTACCAAAACTGAATCCGTAGGATGGAGTAAGCGATTAGGTTTTTTAGTAGAATCAGTAGGCTCATAAGTCGCATAAGCTGTGTTTATTCCTCCTAAAAGGAGTAGAAAAATCAATAAGAAGTGGGACTTCATGATTTGAGTTTTAGCAATTAGTGATGTTTTTATTTACTCGTTTAGTAATGTGTTTTCCTTAATAATTATTGGATTGAGATTACCAAAATACTGATGAGATAAAATAAAATGTTAAAGACAATTTAAGAAAAATTCAATATAAATTAATATTGGCTTAAAGTCCAATAGATGATAAAAAATATTTGGTGTAATCCAGATAGCTATCTGAATTATACCTTACACTTTACACCAACATGAATGTAATTGGAATAATTCCAGCACGATATGCTTCCTCTCGCTTTCCTGGTAAACCTTTAGTGGACATTGGCGGGAAAACGATGATTCAGCGAGTATATGAACAAGCTGCTAAAACGCCATCATTGACTAAGGTAATAGTGGCAACGGATGATGATAGAATTTTTAATCATGTAAAAGGCTTTGGTGGAGTAGCCGTAATGACTCAATCTTCACATCAAAGTGGTACAGAACGTTGTGCAGAAGTTGCTGCTTTATATAGTCAACCGAATGATATTATTATTAATATTCAAGGAGATGAACCATTTATTCAGCCAAAACAAATAGAAAAAGTGATATCTATATTGGCTCAAAATGATGAGTTGAACATTGCTACTTTAGCTAAAAGGATAAATAATCAACAAGATTTATTTACTCCAAATATAGTTAAAGTAATATTTACACCCACTCAAAAAGCTATCTATTTTAGTCGTCAAGTGATTCCTTATATTCGAGATGTTGAGCCTAAAGAATGGCTGATGCAGTATGATTTTTATAAACATATTGGCTTATATGGTTACAGAAGCAAAACTTTAATTGAGTTAGCTCAACTTTCACTATCTACTCTAGAGCAAGTTGAACGGTTAGAACAGCTGAGGTGGTTAGAAAATGATTACAGCATCGGAATAGCTACAACCGAACTAGAGACAATAGGAATAGATACACCAGAAGATTTAGAAAAGGTAAAAGAACTATTTTAGCTGTCACAAAAATGTAACTGAATTTTTATATGAAATGACTCTTTCTTACATAAAAAACTGATTCTTTTGGTTTTAGGCATGGTTTTAGTAAAATTATGCCTGTGTGTAGTGGAAAGATAGAGGAAGTATTATACACATCAATAATTAGATTAAGATTTATTCGTAGATACCATTTTTAGTTGATTTTGTTTATATAGCTACTCTTGAAAGAGTAGCTTTTTTTTTTGAAAATTGGAAAAGTGATACCCTATAAAAAGCATAAAGCCCCGGAGAACTAGTCTCCGAGGCATTTACCTCAATTTATAA
>CAYLSF010001280.1:0-2492 GCA_964385675.1 uncultured Saprospiraceae bacterium | reverse complement strand
CCCAATAAGGCGGCAATTATTTATGGTCGTCGTCATCAAATACAAGATCCTGTTACTAAAGAAATTCGAGTTCGAGGATTTAGAATTGTAAAAGGTGGTGCAGCATTTATCATACCTGTATTAGAAGCTGTAGAATACTTAGATTTATCCAACCGAAAAGTAGAATTGGAAGTAAAAAGTATTCTTTCTAAAAATGCGGTAAAAGTAGATGTAAAAGCGATAGCCATTGTACGTATTGGTTCTGATGTGATGTCCTTAGAGACTGCAGCGGAGCAGTTTGGCGATATGGATAAAGCAGCGGCAACAAGAATGGTTCAAGACATCTTAAATAAAACGTTAGAAGGTCATTTCAGAACCATCATTAGTACCATGACACCAGAAGAACTCTATCAAGCTAGAGCAAAATTCAGTCAAGAAGTACAGCGCTCAGCGGGTAATCCTCTGGAAGCGATGGGGATGAAAGTGGTGGATTTTACCATTACAAAAGTTAGTGATAATTCAGGCTATTTGGAAGCATTGGGTATTGAGCCTATCGTAAAGGAAAAAAAATTAGCAGCCATTGCTGAGTCAGAAGCCGAGCGGGAGCAAAAAGAACAAGAATCCGCTGATAAAATCAAAATACGAGAAGCGACCGAGCGTAAGAATATTCAGGATGAGTTGTCGAGAGGTCGAGAGGAAATTGAGCAAATTCAAGTTTTGGAAAGAAGTAAAATTGCTCGAATTGAGAGTGAAATTGCCAAGGTAAAAAGTGAGATTGAACACATGCACAAGCTTATTGAACTGCAAGAAAAGAAAGATGAATTGGGCTTAATTGAAGAAAAATATATTCAGAAACGAAAAGTTTTTAAAGCGGCAGGGGCAGAACAGGCCTCTCGCAGAGAAGCTCGTAAGATTGAAAACATCGCACGAGCAGAAGCAGAAGCGATTCGCTTAAAAGCAGAAGCAGAAGCTGAGGGTAAACGCATGGTTGCACAGGCGTATCAGCAACTTGATCCTACTGCTAAAATTTTACTAATTGTAGAGCAATTGCCAACCATCATGCGTGCAACGCTTGGAGAAGAAGGTTTGGCAAAAGTTTTTGGAGAAATTGCAGAACCGTTGGGTAATATTGATAGTGTTAAAATCTATGACTTTGGTGGAAATGGTAGTGGTGGCGGGCCTATCAATAAATTTGCAAGCACGGCTCCTCAAATGTTAATGGGCGTTGTCTCTAAACTTAACGACATGGGATTCGGTGATTTCTTACAAAACATTGGCTTAAACTCTGATGCTTTAGAAGCATTGAATGCTGCAGCGTCAACTCAGAATAATGGCAATGGGGATAAAGCTAAAATACCTGCTAAAGAAGAAAAGCCTTTGCAAGAAGGAATGAGTGTAAAAAAGGTCAATAAAGTTGTGAAAGAGAAAAATGTAGAAGTGCCAGAATATGAAGAGATAAGACCTGGGGATACGATTGATTTTGATATAGAGCCTATTTTAGAGGCGAAAGACTAGTGATTAGTGGCTAGTGGTCAGTGATTAGAAAAACTAAACATTAGCCACTAGCCACTAACGATTAATACTCATAAGGATCATAGTCCTTTTGCTTACCAATTAATCCTGAAAATCCGAATAAACTTCCGCACGCTCCACCTAAAATATGAGCGAACTCAGAAATATTATTAGACTCCATAGAATTCATTACCTCTTTTCCTACAAATAGCAGTGCTACTAAAATAAACGTTAATGGAATGCCTTGCTTTGCATTTCCAAAAGAGGCTAGTATAATAAATAAAAATACAATACCACTCGCTCCTAGCAAGCCTGTATTAAAAAAGAAGACGTTAGAAATTCCAGTTACCAATGCTGTAATAATAATCATAATCGCCAAATTACTACCACCATATTTCTCTTCAATGATTGGTCCTAATAATAAGATAAAGGTTAGATTACCCATGAGGTGTGCCATATTCGCATGACCAAAGATATAGAGGAATAGAGATGGATAATCGTTCGGGTGATTTAGATTTTCTAATATAAAGAAATGACCTAATGGTCCTAATGGCTGACCATTTACCAAATTGGTAGATAGAACAGGGATAAAGAATACAGCTACACATATCAAAGAAAATGTGAGTGTAATGGGTGCATTATAGCTTATTTTCATAGATAATGATTTTTACAATTACCATAATTAAATATTCGGTTAGTAAATTATACAAAAACCATTGTACGTACAACTTCTTAGGACAGAATATTCAAATTATACGATTGATTACCGTTTTTTGAATTTATACTCTTCAAGTTTTAGATTTTTATTCAATCGATCACGCTGTTAAACTTATCATAAAAGTTTTAGAAATAGCGTAATTTCTTTTAAAATTTGACTCAAACAGGTAATTTAAAATTCAATTTTTTGTTACAAAAATCGAAGTTATCGCATTTTTTTTGTAAAAATTTAATTTTTTTTCAAACTGCATGCAACCCTTTATATGTAAATTTGTATAAAATAT
>CAYLSF010001279.1:0-2492 GCA_964385675.1 uncultured Saprospiraceae bacterium | reverse complement strand
TCAGTACAAATAAAACCTATTCAATCCAAGGTCTTCATATCTACCTCAATCGTAAGAAAGCTAAAGTAATTTGAGTACCCCGAAGTAGATATAATGCCCAGTTGAATAGCTCATTTAATAAGCGTCAAAAGTATTTCATCATGTCCATTACAACTGTAAAAACCAGTTTACTGGTTTTAGCCTTATTCTTATGTACATTAACGATTGTACAGCCAAATTTTTCAAAGATTTCTAATTTTTTTGAAGGTTCAACAACAACTGAGTTGATTCCTTCTATACTAAAATCCAACACAACAACAAAGCAAAAAGATGTAGCAAAGTTAGCATCGTTGGAAGCTTTGCAAGTGGATAATATGACTTCGAGTGATCCGACAGCAAATATTATTAGTCCATCACCAACAATTTCAGCATTAGAACAATATGGGGATATTCCTGTGGGACTGTATACAGGAACTCCAAATATTGCTATTCCATTAACAACCCTAACAGGAAAGGGAATTAATGTGCCTATTTCTTTAAGCTATCATGCAAGTGGCATTAAGGTCGATCAAGTAGCAAGTTGGGTCGGTTTAGGGTGGTCACTCAATGCAGGAGGGATGATATCAAGAACAGTTCGAGGAATGGGGGATGAGCATCCAAATGGCTATTGTAACCAAACCATACCTGATGCTGATATGTCTGGTGTAGATATATTAACAAATTACCCTGTTTTGGTTAATCAACTGGTAAATAATCTAAATCAAGCAGATGGGGAACCAGATATTTATAGTTTTAATGTTAATGGGATGTCAGGTAAGTTCATGGTGGATAATAATTATGATGTTCATTTTATACCCTATAGAGATGACATAACCTTAGAATGGATACGTGATCCTAATAATTTGAATAATGAAAGATGGGTATTAACAACGCAAGGTGGTATTAAATACTATTTTGGATATGAATACAGAGAATTAAGTTCAAGGAGTTCTTGTGGAACGCCTCCTATGATTTTCACAACTGCTTGGCTGCTTAAGCAAATAGAAAATACCGTTACTGGTTCTACTATTAATTTTACGTATCAACAATACAATGCTTCGTATGAGGCAAGTAAGTCTTTTACTAAGTACTATCAAAATTATCCTGCTGACCCATATTGTGTATTATCACCTTCAATAAACCCTACGACTTGCACAGCTTTAAATAGTTCAGCGAATTGGCATTTAAATGAAATAACTTCTGATTTTGGTAAAATTATTTTTAATAAAAGTAATAGACAAGATATACAAGGAGATGCCAAATT
Source organism: uncultured Saprospiraceae bacterium (assembly GCA_964385675.1). Classification (GTDB taxonomy): domain Bacteria; phylum Bacteroidota; class Bacteroidia; order Chitinophagales; family Saprospiraceae; genus CAYLSF01. Next base: position 1,210 of record CAYLSF010001279.1, on the reverse strand, counting down.
AGATAATATAGAGGTTCAAGATAAAAATGGTTCAATCGAAAGAATATTCAATTTTACTTATGATTATTTTAATGCAAGTGCTACGTACAATATAGAAAAACGATTAAAATTATTAGAGGTACAAGAAAACAGTCCGACACAAAGCAAGCCGCCTTATATTTTTGATTATCTAGATCAGGCGGATGATATGGATTACCATCTTCCTCCTCGTTTATCATACGCTCAGGATCATTGGGGATACTATAATGGAGCGATAAATAACACCACCATGTTGCCTAAAATTTATGGTAACGGGATAATTAGTGAAGATGCTAATAGGGCACCTAGCTCAAAACATACCAAAGCAGGTATGCTAGAAAAAATTACCTATCCAACAGGAGGAGTAAATGAGTTTGAATTTGAAGCTCATGAAATAGGTGATTTTACGGAGCATCTATTATTGCATGATAATCAATATGCACATCTAAGAGGAACAAGTGTTACAGCCTGTCAACCTGCTAATCAACCACAATGTGGTACCACAGATACTGAAAGTTTTACTTTGTATGGACTGACTGAGATCACAGCTAACGTCTCACTTAGTAACAGTAATGGAATATGGAATGGAGAAATTAATCTTATTCAAACAAATGGCTCTACTGCAATCCCTAACATTCCATCATTCACTTCTTCTGTAAATAATTATAAATTTGATTTACCTGCTGGAACATACGCTCTGACAGCTAAGGCAATTAATACTGGAGATTACACTAATATCAGTTTGTCTTGGGAAGATCACGATATTCATTCTGGTGCGGTTAGTTCAAACACACTAAAAAGATATAAAATTGGAGGCGTCAGAATTAAAGAAATTCGTACCAAAGCTAGTGCTACTGCAACACCAATTGTTAAGAAATATACGTATGATCAATTTTCAGTTCTGAATGATCCAGAACGTTCAAGTGGAAAATTAATTATAGAACCAAATTATGAGTTAGAATTATCTCAGTTTGAAGAGTTTCATCTTGGGCAAATAGAATGTCATTATCCTGGGTTATCCTCTACTTCTACCGCCACTTTAGAAACTACACAAGGTAGTCATGTAAGTTATACTAATGTAACAGAGTGGCATGGAGCAAATGGTGAAAATGGAAAAATTGAAAATATCTATTCATATGCCTACGATGTAGGCGGGTATGAAACTGGACCACCAATTTCCCTAAGTACAAGT
>CAYLSF010001278.1:0-2495 GCA_964385675.1 uncultured Saprospiraceae bacterium | reverse complement strand
AAACGATTTTTCTTCCTTAATCACTTCACGTATTATCTTTTCCGCTTCCACGAGTTTAGCCTCTGATCTACTATAATCTTTTATATTACCATACAGATTACCCAAATTATTCAACGTATTCGCTAAATCCGAGTTAAACGATTTTTCTTCCTTAATCAATTCACATATTATCTTTTCCGCTTCCAAAAGTCTCTCCTCCGCTCTACTATAGTCTTTCATCTCATCATACAATACCCCCAAATTGTTCAAAATTATAGCTTTAGGAATGATGTCTTTATATCGTTTTTGATTTAGTATTATTTCCCAATATGGTAATGCTAAAGAAAAGCGTTTTTGGTTATAATAAAACTTCCCCAACGAAAATAATACCTCATAGTTTAGGGAGTCTTGTTTGTAAGCTTGTAAAAAATAATATTCGGTACTATCTAACTGTAATTTTTGACTGTAGGCTTGTCCTTTAGTGAGATAAGTTAAGGCTAATTCTTTTTGGGCTTTTAGCAGTATTGACTTGCGTTTATCTATACGCTCTAGTTCTTGCTTGATGCTATCGGCTTTTGAAGATAGATCGTCATCAGGTAATAAGGCTATTACTTTATCAGGTTGTCCTTCTGCTAGATAAGTCAAGGCTTTTTGATAGATGGCCGATGCTGTTTCCAAATCGGTTTGCATAATCTGTTGTGCTAAAGTTTTATTTTGAGCTTTAGCCGTTGCTAAGTCTTTTTCAAGCCTTGCAATATTATTCCGTTTTTCTTGTAGCAGTTCATCTTTATCATTTAAACTTAGGTTCTGATTGTTTAGTAATTTTTCATAAAAGGCTTCTGTTCCTTTCCGCTTATTCTCGTAGTCTGCTAATAGTTTTAGATTAAGTCTAGCTCTATAGTAAGCCATACCTAATCGCTCTCTTACCGCAGGACGACAGAGATAAATCACTTCGTAATGGTCATTTTCTGCTTCGGTACGCACTACGGTATTTAGGGCTAAGGAGTTCATCACGACTAACCCTTCTGGTGGTATAACTTTTATACGGATACTTTGTCCTGCTCTTTTTTTAATATCTTTTGTATTAAAATCCACACAACCACAAGTTGGTGTTGTTAAACAAACCTGCTTAATACAAAGTGTCGTATTTGATACGGGAAGCTTGGTTTCTCTATTTTCTACATTTAAAAAAACACTAGATTGTGTATAAGCCGTAAAAGATAGTAATAGTGTTAGGATTAGATTTATTAGTTTCATTATCGTATGTATTTTATCTTAAAATATAACGCTGCTCTTTTCCATTGATAGTTATAACGCCTACAAAAGAATCTTTATCTTTTTCCATTGTCACATTTAGTTGTTGGGTCTGAAATCGTAACGGTATCTCTATTTTAAATCGACCGTTTTCATCTGTTATCAATGTTTTTTCTAATTCATCTATGTAAATACTCGCTCCTACAACGGGTTGACCTACTTTGTTAAACACTCGCCCTTTACGGTATTTTAAGTCCGCTTTTGGATGTGCTACTAGCGTACCATTATTGCCCCTTAGTCTAACCGTTGCATCATTTGGAATCGTCCAAAAAGTCGTTTCTAATTCAACAATAATATCTTTATCCTTAAATTCATTATCTATTTGTTGGAAAATAGCGGTACCATCATCTGAAATAGATTTAGATTTTGGCTCACTCCCTAATCTCAATGTCAATTCTCCTTCTGCATCTTTTATCGATCTATTTTGAGCATCTACCAATAATACTGTAAATCCAAATGGCTCAACATCCTTTTGTAATAAATCATATCCATAAAATAACACAAATAAAAAGATAACAATAGGCCCTCCTGCTTCTAAAGCCATTCCGAATTCTTTTCCTTTTATGGTAGCATAAGACCGCATTACTCCGAATAAAAAGACTGCTGCTGTCGCTCCTAAAATCGCCAAAATAGTAAAGGTCAAAAGATTCGAGGCATTGTCTAGTATATTAGGCGAGTACACCAACAATAGTAATAAAGCAATGGCTAGAATCAAACTCCCTAATGCTACCCAAATATAGGTTTTAGCCGATAAGGGCTGATCAATTATATTTTTGTCATTTGAATTATTATCTACTTCTGATTGTAGTGTCATATTTTCTTGTTGAGGTTTATTTACATTTAAATCGACTGATATTTCTTGAGGCTGTTCCTCAGGCTTGTCTTTTATTCTTAACCAATCTAAAAGATTAACATTTAATGTAGCTTTTTGAGCATTATAATCACTTAACATCCCCAACATATTCTCCTCTTCTAGCTCATTAAAACGATTTAGAAAAAGCGTAATTTTAATTTGTTCTTTTTCATTAAATAGATTACTATGTTTCGATAATAGTTGGATAGCGTCTTCTGTATTTCCTGAGGCTATTTTATTTTGAACCTCTTTACGTAATTGTTGAATTGTCATATATTATTGGCAGTGAGCATATTAAATAAAAGGGTAACTCCCTTTTCATGGAATTATTTTTCATTTAATATTTTAA
>CAYLSF010001277.1:0-2502 GCA_964385675.1 uncultured Saprospiraceae bacterium | reverse complement strand
GTATTCATTGCCTCTCCAGCAAAGTAAATTTTATTGGCAACTGGAGCAGACATTGTTTTAGGATTACCTTTCATTGTAGAATAAGAACCTTGGATAAATGGCTCTGAACTCCAATTTTGAATAATATGTTTGACATAATGACTTGATGCTTTTCCTTCAAACATTTCATCCAATTCATTCAGAATGTAGTTAATTATGGCATCATCAGTTTCCAAGGAAGTATATTTTTCTGATGGTTCACCAACAGCAAATAAACCCAAAATATTTTTTGAAGCGTCTTTTCCATAGCATTCATCATAGTACATATAATTACCCCCTAATGCTCCTTTTAATAAGCCATTTGGAAACAAAACTTCAGGGTAAAATCTTTCTGAAAATTCTATAAACACCTTCAATCCGCCTGGCATCTGCTCTTTATTAATCGCAGCTACCTGCTTAGGAGGTAAGGCAGGCAGAAAAGTGATGTACTCGTTTTGCAATATTTTTATAGGAACAGTCACCAGTACTTTATTAGCGGTGTATTCCTTTCCTGATTTGGTTCGGACTATTATTTCATCATTATGGTAATCTATATGCTGAACGGGGTTATCGTAATGAATTTTTTCTTTTAAGGATGGTGTAACCAATTGGTCAAAAAAGTCAAACCATGTAGCATTGCTAAACTTAAAATCATTAGTGCCACCACTAAAAAGATTTAAAATCTTAGACTCTTTTAATTCGCCATTTTCCCAAACTTTATAGTCACTTGCATTATCTTGAAATGTAGGAAAATCAGGTTCTTTATCAGTCAGTAAGTTTTTTAGTAAAGGTGGTTTAGCTTCTATCCACTTATGTATCCATTCTGCACCAACATCTATTGGGAAGTCAGCAAAGGCAGCAATTTTCTTTACTCGCCCACCATGAACTGAACTGGCTTCCAAGATTTCAAAATCAATATTTTTTTGTTCTAGAATATGTCCAGCTGTTATGCCCGTGACACCTGCACCAATAATGATTATTTTACCATCATAAGAAGACGGTATGTTAAATGTTTCTTGTTTTTCATTTGTACAAGATGAAAGTAAACTCGCCATAAATGGAGATGCTACGGCTAGTACCGAAAACTTTTTTAAAAAATCTTTTCTGTTCATTTATATTCATTTTAGTTTACCCAACTAATTTTTCTACAGCGGTTTTTACAGAAAGTGCTGTGGAGTGTATATCTGAAAAATCAGAACTATCAGTATCAGCATCGCCTGCAAAATAGGATGACAAAACTATTCTTAATCTGGTCGGATAGGGAGTCCAATTAGGACATTATAGAATTGGAATGGCAATTTTATAAGGGAAGAAGGTAACCTGTGCGTTTAACGAAGTAGAATAAAACCATTCGAGGTAAGCATCTTCTCTTAACTTTATTCCCTTTAGATTAAGTATGAGATAAGCCAATTCAGCCCAAATACTATATTCGAATTTTTCAAAACATTCAGCTTCAAAAATGGCATATTTCCCTTTCAAGGTAATTGTGCGATAAGGTTCTTTTGGTATTGAAAACCCATTCGTATTAATTCCAATAAAGTAACGACTTTCAGAAACTTTACTTAGTGTAGGGTCTTCATCCCATAGAAGTATCCATTGTTTAGCGTTGATATTTAATTTGCTAAATTCCGTTCTTGTCTTTTTATAAAATCCTTCAAAAGTAGTATTTGAAGATATTGTAACTTTAAACAGACCAACCTCATATCCATCAAAATATTCAATACTGAATTTAGGGTTCTCAATATTTTTAAGTAGTTGAGTAACACTATATTTTTTCCTAAAATCGGAAGGAGTTAGACCATATTGTTTTTTAAATGCTTTACTAAAAGCAACCCTTGACTGATATTCAATTTCAAGGGCAATAGCAGCAATACTTTTTGAGGTATATTTTAAATAATCCGCAGCTAATTGAAGTCGTATTTTATTGGAGAAAGTATTGATAGACTCTCCTTTTAAAGATTTAAATAAACGATTAGCGTGTCGGTAAGAGTAAAAAGAATTTGCATTGACTAAATCTGGTGTAGTCTTTTCAGATGAATTACGGATGAATTCCTCCAATAAGTTAATTCTGTTTTTTGCATCATTGTCCATTCTTCAAAGTTAACTTTTTCTGGTTGCAGCGAACAGTATCTTATTAGTATAATTCGTATAAAAGTAAAAAAGCGAGTTCAGGAATTCCTGAACTCGCTTTTTTACTTTTATACAAATTGAAGGTTAAAATTAATTATGCGTCTTTTGCAATTTTTTCCAATTTGCATCTGCTTTATCTACTAAGTTATTATGATTTTTTTCTGCTAACCATAATTGTTGTGCATCCAATTCTAAGTTATAGAGGTATAAAAAGTATTTACCGTCTTTTACAATAAACTTATTCGGATTAGTACGAAATTTAGCACCAGCATATACTCCGAATGCACAATATCCACCGTATTGTGGTAAATATTTCTCAGGATTGTTATCAAATGTTGACTTTTGCTCCTCCGA
>CAYLSF010001276.1:0-2506 GCA_964385675.1 uncultured Saprospiraceae bacterium | reverse complement strand
GGAGCTAATTTCGATATCAACGGAGGATTAGCGTTTTCTTAGTATAATTTTGAATCTGCCTGTCGGCAGACAGGTTTTAAATGTGTACAATTCATATTTTTATCATTCAAAATTCGTCATTCAAAATTCAAAATTAAACATGAAAAAAGTTGTAACATTCGGTGAAATCATGTTGCGTTTAACCCCTCCAGGGTGGAAACGTTTTTCACAAGCAAGTTCTTTTGAAGTAATTTATGGTGGAGGTGAAAGTAATGTAGCCGTTTCTTTAGCCAATTATGGTGTTCCTGTTTCTTTTGTAACTCGATTGCCCGAAAATGATTTGGGAGAGTGTGCCTTAATGGAACTACGAAAGAGGGGAGTTCAAACAAATGATATTATTCGAGGTGGTGAACGTTTAGGAATTTACTTTTTAGAAATTGGTGCGGTTAGTCGGGGTAGTAAAGTGGTTTATGATAGAGCACATTCTGCCATGTCCACCATTCAAAAAGGCATGATTGACTGGGAAGCTATTTTTGCTGATGCAGACTGGTTTCACTGGACAGGTATTACACCTGCACTTTCGCAAGGGGCAGCAGATGCTTGTTTAGAAGCCATTCAAACAGCTAATAGAATGGGCGTTACCGTTTCTACGGATCTGAATTATCGTAAGAAGCTATGGAAATACGGCAAAGAGCCGGGTGAAATTATGCCTGACTTAGTGGCAGGATGCGATATTATTTTAGGTAATGAAGAAGATGCGGAAAAGCATTTTGGACTACACCCTGAAAATGTAGATGTTACACAAGGTCATTCCGTAGATGCAAAGTCTTACCTGTCCGTATTGAAGCAATTAATGGATATGTTTCCGCGTGCCAAAAAAGTGATTACCACCCTTCGAGGTTCTATTAGTGCTTCTCATAATTCTTGGTCAGGAGTTTTATATGATGGAGAGACGCTTTATGAAGCACCAACTTATCAGATTACGCATATTGTAGATCGTGTAGGTGGTGGTGATAGTTTTATGGCAGGTTTGATTTATGGCTTGTTGACTTATCCTGAGGATGATCAAAAAGCCTTGAATTTTGCAGTAGCTGCGTCTTGCTTGAAGCATACTATCTATGGAGATGCGAACTTGGTAACCGTTCCTGAAGTAGAAAAACTAATGAGTGGTGACGCAAGTGGACGAGTTTCAAGATAAGTAGATAAGTAGATAAGTAGAACAAGCATTCCTGCTTGTCTCGATTCTGAATAGTTACAAGAATTTAAGCAATTTAAACCAATGAAAAAAAGTGTAGCTATAATCTGTGCAGGTGGACCTGCTCCAGGCATTAATACAGTAGTGAGTACTGTAGCTAAAGTCTTTTTAAAAGACGACTTTAGAGTATTAGGGGTACACTATGGATACAAAGGGCTTTTTTCAAATGAAGTCCCTGTAAAGGAATTCGACTTTCATCATGCTGACAGAATCTTTAGTAGAGGTGGCTCTACTTTAATTATGAGTCGCTTTAAGCCTAAAGATTCTGATTTTAATACCACTTTCTTTGAAAAAGAAAATGTAAAACTACTCGTTACTATTGGAGGAGACGATACCGCTTCTACTGCCAACCGACTGACGAAATTTCTAAAAGATAAAGGCTTAGATATTGCCAATATACATGTACCCAAAACGATTGATAATGACCTTCCGCTACCTGGCAGAAATCCTACATTTGGTTTTCATTCCGCTAAAGACGAAGGCGTAAAAATCGGCAATACACTCTATGAAGATGCTAGAACCACACAAACGTGGTACATCATGTCTTCCATGGGGCGTTCTGCGGGGCATTTAGCTTTTGGAATTGGCACCGCCTGTCATTTTCCTATGATTATTATTCCTGAAATGTTTAATAAAACAAAACCTACAATTGATAAAATTATCAATCTAATGGTTTCCACTATTATCAAAAGACGCATTCAAGGGATTAATTATGGCGTAATTATTATCAGCGAAGGGGTGTTTCACTCAATTTCAGAAGAAGAAATATTAAATGCAGGTATTAAGTTCACCTATGATGCTCATGGTCATCCAGAATTAGGCAATGTCAGCAAAGCCAGTTTTTTCAATGTCTTATTACAAGAACGATTAAAGCAATTGAATTTAAACATCAAGACTCGTCCAAATGATGCAGGGTATGAGTTACGCTGTTGTCGTCCGATCGGTTTTGATTTAACATTATGTTCGTTATTAGGAATTGGTGTTCAGAAATTATATATGGAAGGTATTAGTGGTTGCATTGTAAGTGCTGATGCAGAAGGTAATATCTCACCTGTTTATTTATCTGATCATGAGGATGAAAATGGAAAAGTTAAACCTAGATTAGTTAATATTCAGTCAGAGATTGCTCAACTATTTTTTAATAGTTTAGATGTTATCAAAGATAAAGACTACACAGATGCAACTACATTAGTCCAGCAACCTAAAGATTTTGATTTTTATAAAATATTAAATTGGTAGAGTGTAATTATTATTTACGCTACAACTAAAAAT
>CAYLSF010001275.1:0-2511 GCA_964385675.1 uncultured Saprospiraceae bacterium | reverse complement strand
AAAAAACGTCGATTTGTTTTTTTTGATGAAATCTATTTAGAAAATATTTATAATAACTATAATCGGTGGTCGGTCTATTTTGTAATGGCACATGAGTTGGCTCATCATCTTAATGCAGATGCTTTAGATGACAAAACAGGACGGCAGACAACGGAACTGCAAGCGGATGAATTTGCAGGGCAAATTTTAGCCATTATGGGAGCATCTATGGAAGAGACCATTAATGTTGTGAATGACTTTGATGAAGAAGCGACAAGTACACACCCCGCACAACGAGTTCGCAGACAAGCAGCCGTAAGAGGATGGAAAAAAGGGCGAGCAATAGTACGTGCAAGAGATAAAGATGATTGGAGCTTACCTCGTGAAATTAAAAATTGCAGGGGAAAACATGGAGAGATTCGGATAAAAAATACGACCAATCGGAAACTAGTTGCATTGGTCTCTTACAAAAAACAGGTTTATATGAGAGCGTATAGGGCTTATACTACTGAGCCTGTTTACGATGAACCTCATTACATCAATGCTGGTACACAAGGAATTCCAATTAAACTACCGCCAGGGCCTTGTACGATTCACATTCAATATGTTGGAGCCGACCCTTACTCACTAGCGGTTAGATCAGAGAGTATCAATATAGAATCTTGTATGATGTATCCTTTGTTAATCGAATAGTTCCTAAACTCGTAGAGACGTTTTATAAAACGTCTCTACGGTAAATATTTAACTGCCTTCCTCCAAAGCCTTCCCCAAATACACCAAAACATCCCCTTCATGAACCTCAGGCGTTTCATTAAAGGCAATCAATTCATATTTGCCATCATGCTTCAGAAAGAGCGGCTGATTAAATTGTGTATCCATTTTAGATAAAATATCTTTCAATATATCTGTGGAATCTACCGGCATTTCGTGAATAACAGGATGTTCTTTGGCTAATTTATTTAAATTAAAAAAGTCTGCATTGGAGCTAAATAAAACCGATTCTGTCCAATTTTCAACCTTTTTCGTTTTGTTTTCCTGTTGAGTGATTAAGCGATACGTTCCTAATTCTCCAAAATGCTCTCTCATTTGCTTGACTGCAAAGGCGTTTACATCATCACTACCTGTCATTGCCATCAAATAGCCTACATCTAAAAGCTCAAATCTATCTCTTAAATCATCATTATAAATATTGGCTTGAATGGCTTCTAATCCTTCTGAAGTGGCTTCTTCTACATTCTTTTTAGAATTATCTAATAGAATCACCCTACGTCCATTAGTTTGTAAATATTTAGCAATTAATCGAGGAGCGATATTCGCACCTACTATCAAAATAGCATCCGAACTACTCATTGTAACGCCTAAAATTCTAGCGACCCAACGTGCTGTAGTTGCATTGAGTAAGACTGTACCTAACACGATTAAAAATACCAATGGCGTTAAAATCTCTGCTCCTTCTACGCCTGCTTTTGTCAAAGAAAGACCAAATAAAGAAGCAATCCCTGCTGCTACAATTCCACGAGGGCCAACCCACGAAATAAATAATTTCTCATTAAATGATAAGTTAGATTTAAAGGTACTCGCAAAAACACTTAACGGTCGAAGGATAAATACGACTACTAAGAATAATAGGCCATATTGAGGCTTGGCTACTAAGATTAAATCGTCAAAATTAATATTAGCGGACAGCAAAATGAAAAGTACAGAAATCAATAGAATGGTGAGCGATTCTTTAAAGTATAATATATCCTCAATATGTGGTGCGTTTAGATTTCCAATGACCATACCCATAACCACTACGGTCAATAAACCTGATTCATGAACTAGAGCATCCGATAAAACAAAGACTCCTAAAACCATAGCTAGGGTAAACACAGTCAGCAAATAGTGTGGAATCAATTCTTTTTTTAGTAATTGTACCAATGCCCAACCTGCACTAATTCCTAAACCTAGTCCAATTAAAACTTCTCGAATTAAGAGTAAAAAAGCATTTTGAGTATATTCTAACTGACCTTCATGAGAAATGATAAACTCATACGCCAACACAGCGACCAATGCACCAATTGGATCAATCAAAATTCCTTCCCATTTCAGAATATTCGCTACATTTCGATTGAGCGGAACATTTCGCAAAATCGGGGCAATAACCGTGGGACCTGTTACGATGATTAGACCAGCGAACAAAAATGCTAACTCTGCATTTAAATCCAAAATCATAATAGCGGCAAATCCAGCCCCTAAGAAGGTGATTAATGAACCCAATGAAATTAAGTTAACAATGGAGTTTCCTATGCCTTTAAATTCATTGAATTTTAAGGTCAACCCACCTTCAAAAAGGATAATCCCAATCGATAGAGAGACGAAATAAAATAAATTTCCTCCTGCAAAAAGTCCAGTATCTGTTTCTGCATTATAGGTAGGTTCTATGATTTTATGCCCTAATATATATTCTGCTAAAGGGCCAACTATTAATCCTAATAAAATGAGCGGTAAAATAGCTGGTACTCTTGTTTTCCAAGCTAACCATTGTGCTAA
>CAYLSF010001274.1:0-2513 GCA_964385675.1 uncultured Saprospiraceae bacterium | reverse complement strand
ATACTGATCTCGACAGATATTTTCATTTTCTTTTTTCCCAAAAATAAAAAAGCCTTGAGAATATTCCCAAGGCTTTCTAATCGATAGTTTTGTTTTTGATCGTTACTATATCCTTCTTTTATCTAAAATATTAATGATTTCTGATAAATTAATGATGCTATTCATACAATGTTTATCCTAAAGTACTATTATGATACAATGATACCTTCCTTATCAATTATAATTCTAATCTGAATTACTAATGAATTTTAGAGGAATGATTTTAAACGAAATAACAATTTTTAATAACTTGTAAGAAATTAAAATTGTACGTATAGAGTACAAAAGCATTAACTCTCTTTTTATTAAAATAGGAGTCAAATAGAATCAATATGAATCAAAATAAAATCTTATACTGGTCAATTACTGTGGCCCTTGCAGGCTTTCTATTCGGTTTTGATACTGTGGTTATATCTGGGGCAAACCTTCCGATTAAAGAATTATGGCAAACCGATCCGTGGTTTCATGGTACATTTATCATGTCTATGGCATTGTGGGGAACTGTAGTAGGGGCATTATTCGGAGGTATTCCTTGTGATGCGTATGGTCGTAAAAAGACGTTATTTTGGATTGGTATTTTATATTTAGTATCTGCATTGGGGTCTGCATTAGCCCCTAATCCGTATGTCTTCTCCTTCTTTAGGTTTATTGGTGGTGTAGGTGTAGGGGCATCTTCGGTAGCAGCGCCTGTTTATATTTCAGAAATTACATCTGCTAAGAATAGGGGCCAAATGGTGGCGTTGTACCAATTCAATATTGTATTGGGAATTTTTATTGCTTTTATTTCTAACTATTTATTGCAAGGAGTTGGTGGAGAGGCAGACTGGCGCTGGATGTTAGGTGTAGAAGCTATTCCTGCGGTTATTTATGTTTTAATGGTCTTAGGAGTACCAAATAGCCCTCGTTGGTTGGTATTAAAGAAAGGAGATAATCAAGCTGCCTTAGAGGTATTAAGAGCCATAGATCCAAATGAGGCAGAAAATAAACTAGCAGAAATTCAAGGAGATTCTTTGGATAAAAAATCGAATGAAAGCGTTTTTGCTAAAAAATATAGTTTGCCATTGACTTTAGCATTCTTATTAGCCTTTTTTAACCAATTATCGGGCATCAATTTCGTTTTATATTATGCACCCGAAATCTTAGAAAAAGCAGGACTAGCAACTGCGGAGTCTTTATTTAGTTCAATTTCTATTGGAGGTATTAATTTGCTTTTTACTCTTTTAGGAATGTATTTAATTGACCGATTAGGACGTAAGCAATTGATGTATATTGGCTCAATAGGTTATATTTTAAGTTTGGCGGCAGTAGCGTATGGATTCTATTATGCGAGTAGTTCTACTTTCTTGCTGACCTTCATTTTAATGTTTATCGCATCTCACGCGATTGGTCAAGGGGCTGTGATTTGGGTCTTTATTTCTGAAATATTCCCGAATGAGGTACGTGGAGCAGGTATGGCATTTGGTTCTGGTACACATTGGGTTTTTGCTGCATTAATTACCTTATTAACGCCTGTATTTATAGATGCCGATCAAGGTATATTTGGTGATAATCCCTGGCCTGTATTTGCCTTCTTTTCCGTAGGTATGATTTTTCAATTACTCTTTGTAGCCTTTATGATGCCCGAGACAAAAGGCGTATCACTAGAAGAATTAAAGCGAAAATTGGTAAAAGAATAAACTGAGTTGCGAGTTACGGATAGCAAATTTTAGAACCCGTAACTCGTAACCCGCAACTGGAAAAATGTCTAAAATAGTTTGTTTTGGGGAAGTCTTGTGGGATTTGTTACCTTCTGGAAAAATAGCGGGTGGTGCACCCATGAATGTGGCGTATCATTTAAGTCGTTTTGGATATTCTACTACGATGATTAGCCGAATTGGACAAGATGATTTAGGGATTGAATTATTACAATTTCTAAATGGAAAAGGAGTTGACACACAATGGATACAAGTAGATGACGCCCTGCCAACTGGAATAGTAAAAGTAACGCTAACCGATAAAGGGCAACCTTCTTATGAAATTGTACAACCTGTAGCTTGGGATGATATTGAGCGTAATGAACAAAACAGGAAAGTTGTAGAAGCAAGTGATGTATTTATATATGGAAGTTTAGCTGCTCGAAATGAGATTTCGCAACAGACTTTATTTGAATTATTAGATGTAGCTAAATTTAAAGTGTTTGATGTAAATCTTCGTCCACCTTTTTACAGTAAAGACTTGTTGGAAAAGCTATTGCATCAAGCCAATATTGTAAAAATGAATGATGAAGAATTGGAGATTATTGGAGCATGGCATGAGATGAATGAAATTAGTCAACAGGTGAATTTAAATCACCTGTTGACTAGGTTGCGAAAAATCTATAATTTAAAAGGAATTATCGTAACCATAGGAGCAAAAGGAGCCATTTATTCAGATGATACAGTATATTATGAGCAAAATGGATTTCCTATAACCGTACAAGACACCATAGGCAGTGG
>CAYLSF010001273.1:0-2513 GCA_964385675.1 uncultured Saprospiraceae bacterium | reverse complement strand
AGACTCATATTGCTTGGTGAGGGCGTTTTTAGGCTCTTTTAAAATGCGGTAAAACTCGTAATTTGTGGTTCTATACAGGTTTGAGATTTAAGGTTTCGGGGTATAAGGTTTAATTTTTTGACCTTACACCTTATACCTTACACCTTAAACCCTAAAAAGAACCAATGAAATACAATTCAACGAATCAAAAAGCTTTATTTGAATTATCTAAGGCTTTATTGAAAAATACAACAATTCCGACTAGTAAAGCAGATACACAAACAGAAGTACAACAACTACATGAAGTCATTTTTTATCATGAATGGCGATATTATATTTTGAATGATCCTGTAATTAGTGATTATGAATATGATCACCTATTCAAACGATTAGAGGCACTTGAAGCTGCCTACCCTACCCTCGTTGTTCCCGAATCTCCTACTCAACGGGTTTCTACTGATTTAGCGAGTTCTGATTTAGAAGCAGTCGAGCATTTGACACCTATGCTATCTTTAGATAACTCTTATAATGCGGAGGATTTAAAGGAATTTGATGAGAGAGTGCGAAAAGTGACGGAAACCGATGAAACTACACCAATTGAATATTGCGTTGAGCCTAAATTTGATGGTGGTACGATTGCTTTGGTGTATGAAAATGACCGATTAGTGCGAGGGGCGACGCGTGGAAATGGGGTAAAAGGGGAAGATATTACACACAATGCCCGTGCGATGCGAACTATTCCCTTAGTCGCTAATTTTTCAAAATATGGTATTTATAAAGCAGAATTGCGTGGAGAAGTATTGATTGAAAAAAAGAACTTTGAAAAAATCAATGCTCGACGAATAGCGGCAGAAAAGTCCATCTTAGCCAACCCTAGAAATGCGGCTACGGGGGCTTTACGCGTAAAAGATTCTACCGAAGTTGTTGAACGAGGATTGGAAGCCTTTATTTATCAAGTTGGATATGCTATTGATAAGGATGGAAATGACGTAATCGCCAATTTAAAAACACATAATGGCGGGATTGAATTACTTGAAAATTTAGGGTTTAAAGTACCAATTATCACCAAAAGTGAACGAAAAGTTTGTGCTACCATCGAAGAAGCCGCAGCTTTTTGTGATAAATGGCAGGAAGATAGAGAAAAATATGATTATGAGATAGATGGCATGGTGGTGAAAGTCAATGACTTAGCCTTACAAGAAAAAGCAGGATACACGAGTCATCATCCTAGATGGGCGATTGCTTTTAAATTTAAAGCCAAACAAGCCACAACTCGTTTGATTGATGTCGAGTATCAAGTGGGAAAAGTAGGTTCTATTACCCCTGTTGCAAAGTTAGAACCTGTACAATTAGCAGGCGTTACGGTTTCCTCCGTTTCATTGCACAATCAAGATTTTATTACCAGTAAAGACCTCCATATTAATGATCAAGTTTTGGTAGAACGAGCAGGCGATGTGATTCCATACATTGTGAAAGCGATGGATGAATTAAGAGATGGTAATGAAACGCCAATTATTTTTCCTACTGAATGTCCATCATGTAGTACGGAATTGGTTCGAGTAGAAAACGAAGCCGCTTGGCGTTGTCCAAATTATAGCTGTGAAGCTCAACTACTACAGCGTATGATTCATCACGTTTCTAAAGATGCGATGGACATTGATGGTTTTGGAAAATCTTATGTAGAGCGTTTTTATGAATTGGGGTGGATTAAAAATATCGCTGATATTTACCGTTTAGATTATGAAAAAGTAGCGGAGTTAGAAGGCTTTGGAAAACGCTCTGCTGCCAATATGGAAAAAGCCATCAATAAAGCTAAAGCTAATCCGTTACACCGATTATTATATAGTTTGAGTGTGCATCATTTGGGTAGAAAGGTATCCAAACTTCTTGCAGAAGAAATTCAACATATTACCGATTTAAAAGTTTGGAAAGAGGAAGAATACGTCAGTATAAAGGATGTTGGACCTAAAGTAGCAGAAAATGTCATGGCATTTTTTGCAGAGGACGCTAATTTAGCGTTATTGCAAGAATTGGAAGAACTCGGTGTGAATGTTCGACAAACGGAGGCGGATAAAAAAGTTGCCCCTGTAGAAGATGGTGTGTTTTCAGGCAAAACCATTCTCTTTACAGGAAAACTTCAACAAATGAACCGTAAGCAAGCCAAAGAAAAAGCAAAAGCCGTAGGGGCAAGGTTAATTAGTGCGGTGAGTAGTAAATTGGATATTTTGGTGGTAGGTGAAAAAGCAGGTTCAAAACTCAAAAAGGCTCAAGCTGTAGGTACAGTAACGATAATGACAGAGGCGGAGTTTTTGGAGAAAGTGGAAGAGGATAATAACACATCAGAGGAGTAGTAAAAAAGCTAAATGCCTTTAAGGCGTTTAGCTTTTTGGGAATGTATAACCTAAAGAACTAGGTTAGTTATACTATTAAATACAGTATATTATTTAAATTGTTGTTTATCAATGTTTTAAGCTAATTTTTTTATTTACAAAAGGCATCAAAATTAGGTACTATTGTTTACTAGGTTTTAATTC
>CAYLSF010001272.1:0-2515 GCA_964385675.1 uncultured Saprospiraceae bacterium | reverse complement strand
CACAAGTAAATAATGATTGATTTCAAAATTATGGTTTAAGCTTCTATAACCCATTAACTCGTTTAATATCAGTTTTTGCAGCCCTCTGAAAGATTAAAAGTAATTAGAAGGAGGGCTGATTTTAACCTTTATTATTCATGAAAATTCTAGAAGTTGCTTTGGTCTATTTTATTATAATGTCTATGACTAGTCAATAAATTTTAAAAAGAACTACTGTAACAGTACGGATGATGATGCAAATGGAATATCCGATTTTGCCAACAATAGAATTTTATGATATCTGAACCATTTGTTTACATCTGCTTAGATTAATATCTAACTCTTCTATAATTGTTGATGACAATATCAGATACCCATTGTGATCTCTTAAGCTTTAAACTATTGCAAACCATAAATGATAATCGATTAAAGTAAGAAATTTCTAAATGAAATATATGCACGTTTAATATTAGTTTGTCAGCCCTCTTGTTTTTTTATACAAAGAGGGCTATTTTTAAAATTGATTTCTATTTCAAATATAACTCAAGACGACTACGCTATGGAAAGTCAATATTTATACAGTTTAGTATTATTACTATTTATATCTCAAGAGATGATAGCACAGTATGATACCATACATTATGTACCGCCTTTTTTTGCGGTCGAAAATGTAGATGAACACTATGTATATCTATCGACATCAGAGAACTCCACTTTTCCAGTGACTATAACAGATGGTGATGGAAATCTAGTAACAACCGTTAATATATCAGATGTAAATCCTCAACGTTATTTTTTGGGACAAGGTTACGCTGGACGAGGCCCTATCAGAAGAGATTCTTTAAACAAGGTACTTACTTATGATGGTTTGATATTTGAAGCTAGTGAACCATTCTTTGTCAATATCAGACATAAACAAGGTGCGCAAGGGCTATCGCTCACCACCAAAGGAAATCAAGGACTTGGAACATTATTCAGGACAGGACATGTATATAATAATACTACTCTTCCAGAAGTAAAAGGTCACACTATTAGTGTGATGGCGAGCGAAGATAATACTACGATAACTTTTAGTGATATTAGTTCAGGCGTTGTCTTTCTGAATACTGCCACATCAGGTTCGCCTTTGACTTCGGATAATATCACTATCACCTTAAATAAAGGAGAGTCTTATGTCATCGGAACTGAACAAGATGATCCGTTGAGTACAAACAATGTGAATGATGTAAATGGAACATTGGTATCTTCAGATAAACCTATTGCTGTTAATACAGGCTCTTGGCTAGGCGGAGGAGATGGAGGTAGTAGAGATATTGGAGTAGATCAGATAGTACCATATGAATTGCTAGGTAGAGAATATATTTTTGTTAGAGGAAATGGTAATCAAAACACAGAGCGTCCACTTGTAGTAGCTATATCTGATGGTACAGATGTTTTTATTAATAATAATACGACTCCTTTTACTACGCTCAACTCTGGTGAATATGTGTTTTTACCAGAAAGTGCATTTACTACGAATGAAAATATGTATGTGCATAGCAATAATGATTTTTACATGTATCAGACGATGAGTGGAACAAGTACTGCTGCTGTTGGAATGATTTTTATACCACCATTGAGTTGTGTCGGAGGAGATGAAGTAACGATACCAGAAGTAGAACAACTAGGAGCTTCGACTATTAGCATTACGGCGATTAATGGCGCACCTGTTTATGTGAATGGGACGCTAATCACGAATAGTCAATCTGTTTTGGGTAATATAGATTGGGTAACGTATAAAATTGATAGTTTGGTTGGAGATGTAACGGTCTCGTCTAGTAGTAAAATTAATGTAGCACTATTAACAACAGAAGGTGTTCGAGGTGCAGCAGGCTATTTTAGTGGATTTAGGCCATCTATGGATATTTCGGCTGCGGCAAACTTAGTTGAATTTGTACTTCCTAGTACAGTATCAGATACATTAGTCATGAATCAAAGTGGGCCGTTCACTTCAATCACGGCAACTTTTCTTGTTCCTCAGAATGGTGGAAGTATCACTTTTGGGACAGTATCTCAAAATAGAATTCCATATACGTATAACTCTTCCTCGAGTTATGTAGGTTTTGATTATGTAACTTTCCAAGTTTGCAAGGATTTCATTTGTGCCAATGGCAATACAGTAAGCAACTGTGCTAGTTATACGGTCACCATTCGTATTTATGGCCCTGAAGATTGTTCCAATGCTTTAGACGACGACCAAGATGGCTTGGTGGATTGTGCTGACCCAGATTGTATTTCAGCTATTGCTACGGTTGTCTCAACAGCACCTACTTGTGTAAATAAAACAGGTGGTCAAATACAGATCCAAGTAATAAATGGCAATGGAACATTCACCTACAGTATCATGAATGAAGCGAATTACGAGATCAATCCTACATTTTCCAATTTGGGTGTTGGTCAATATACTATACGGATTAGAAAAGACAATGGTTGTGAAGAAGCGTATCCCAACAATCCAATCATTTTTGATATTAATGATTGTATCGAAATCTGTAAT
>CAYLSF010001271.1:0-2516 GCA_964385675.1 uncultured Saprospiraceae bacterium | reverse complement strand
CATCTGAGATTTGACCAATGAGTAAACCACTAGCAAGAATACCACTAGGAAATTTTTTAAGAGGTATATTTTTTAATTCGAGATGTATTAGGTTTTTTAGTTTTGAAATAGTATTCGGGATTTGTTCAAAACTATTATCTACCAAGTATAGATATTTAAGCGTTTCTAAATCAAAAATGTTATAAAGAATTTCTTTGTTCTTAAAATTACATAGGTATAAAGATTTTAGATTTTTTAATTTTGAAATAGATTTAGGTACTTCTTGAATTGTAAAATTATCTAAAGATAGAGAAGTAAGGTGTTCTAATTCAGAAATAGAACTGGGTATCTCTTTAGATCACTTAAAGTCAATGATTTAAGTTCCTTTAATTGGTCAAATTTATTTGGGAACGTAATCCCACTATGTTTTGGTTTTAATAAAGAACCTTGTAATTGACCTAATTTATTTGGAGATACAACAGAAACATATCCTGATATTGATAAAGACCTTAGTGTTTTTAATTCAAATACAAATAAGGGGATTTCAAGAAGTGTTGTTGAGGAAAAATATAATGACTCAATTTTATTTAGATAGATTAAATTATCATAAGTGTGATCCCAGTCAATCCCATTTAAGGCTAACTCCTCAATACTTTTTAAGTTAGAAAGACTTTTAGAAATATTACCAACCGTTGAATTAGAAATGCGTAAAGTCTTTAATTTTTTGAAATAAGGGATATATTCTGCTATATCTCCTAATTCAGATCCTCTAATTACTAATGTCTCTACGTTTTTAAAACGATTAATATTGCTACTAATTTTTTTAATCTTGCAAAAGTCAAACATAAGAGTCACGATTGCCTCAAACCTAGATAATTGGTAATATTCTTCAGATAAACTATCTAATTCTATATTCCATAATCCAAGGCTGTGCTTATAACGGTTTTCTAAAAAAAAATTGACTTGTTGATTGATATTGCTCATGTTATGTATGTATTTAATAGAAAATTAAATCATTTCATCAAAAGCGCGTCTAACCTTCCCATCATAATCATTGACTTTTACCAAATCTCTACTTTCTGCCCACCTGTAAATATCGACTTGATGCAAAAAATTTAAGATTGTTATTTCTTGTTCAATCTGTTGATAGGCTTTTGTAGAAATGCCCAACCCTTTTAGAAATAATTGAAATTCGGAATCCGAAGCCTCTTTATTCATTAAGACAATACCAATTTCTGTATGGGGTACAATATTAATTTCCGCTGTTCCCCAATCCAATAAGTATATGATTTTATCATGGACAATTACATTTCTAGGACATAAATCACCATGCACTAATCCCGTTTTAAAGGTTTTAGTTTGAAGCGTTTTCAAAATGGATTTGGCTTTATTATGTTCTAGCTTTGTTAAAATGTTATCTCGAAGTAAGCTATCTGCTTCATTAAGTTCTTTAAGATTATAGTCCAATCGACTTTTCCAATCGGCATGAAACTCTGCCTCTGCTACTTCGACTTCTTCTATTTGAGGAATGGATTGAAAGATAGAAGCATATTCCCCTAATTTTTGCCAAATTATTGCTTGTTGTTGAGGTGTGCAGATTTTACCATTTAAGCCAGCTATCTTTCGTTGAATCATATAATTGGTCTGTCCCCACAATCCCACACCTAAAATTGCTGGAACAGGGATTCCTAATTGACTAACAGCATTAATACACCATACTTCCTTTTTATATTCCAATCGTTTATCCGTATCATTTAATCGGATTATGTAGTTACCACTATCACTAGCGACTTCAAAAATCTGATTCACACTACCCAACCCAATAATCGGATGAATAGCGTAGACTTTTTCTTGTAATTCGGATTGAAATATATATTGAATTAGGGTTTTCATTGATTAGTAAAGGTTTTCTTCTAAAAAGTCCTTTATATTATAATCATTAAATTTCGCCACAGATTGACACAAATTATACGGATTATTCACGAATGAATCTGAGTAATTTGTGTCAATCTGTGGCTCTTTAGTTTTATGGATAAAGTCTTCTTTGGCTAATAATTTATTGAATCACCTCACTAATTTGAATGGTTGGGATAATATTCGTATAGTTTGGAATATCTCCACGAATTTGTTCTGCATGAGGGGCAAATGCTTCTTGATAGTCCTTTAAGCTATCAAAGTATAAGTATCCAATGGCTAAATAAGGAACAGTATCATCAGGCGTACGACCTGCTATGCCTTTATCAATTTCTATTTTCTTTAACGTCTCCCCAAATAAATCCGCCAACATTGGCATGTGCTTGGTTTCATAATAGTCCATATCAAATGTTTTGCCTTCTCCGTTGGCATACATAATGGTGACTTTAATCATTCCTTTCAGCGTCTCGGTTTTTTGAGCTTCAGTTGGTGCTGTTGCTTTGGGTTGCTCACAGCTCATTAATAATGCTACTACACATAAGAATAGAAAAATGTTTTGGTTTTTCATTTTATATAAATTTAATAGTTTATCTATCCTAGATTATGGGGCAGAAGCTAAATCC
>CAYLSF010001270.1:0-2516 GCA_964385675.1 uncultured Saprospiraceae bacterium | reverse complement strand
CTTGTTGTTTCAAGCCTGTATGCGTTTGGTGATATACGACCCCTCCTACAGTGTTGAAAATAATGATTTGATAGGTGTCATGCGGTTGAAACTGTTCTAGTTCAATATTAAATATACCTGTATTGATACTTGGATATATCTTAATCCCAGACAATTCTTCTAAATCAGTGGTATTCGTTACGTCATTTTCTAGTCTAGATTTCCAAATACCACGACCATAGGTGGCTGCAAAGATGGTATTACTCGCATAATGAAAATCCAATTCAAAAATCTGTGTGTAAGGTAATCCCTGATTAAATAGTGTCCAACTGTTCGCTCCATTTGAATTAATGTAAACCCCTAAATCTGTTGCTAAATAAATATCATCATTTGTGCCTGCGGCATAAGCAATGTCATTTAGTGTAATATTAGGTAAATTATGAGATATATTTACCCAATTTTGCCCGCCATCTGTTGTTTTATATACTTTATCCGCACTTGAAAATCCTCCAAGACTTACGTAAATAGTATTTGTATTGGTAGAATGAATAGCAATTCCAGTGACGGTTTCCGAAGGTAATCCATTATTGATACTTGTCCAGTTTTGCCCTCCATTAGTCGTTCTTAGAATATCGTCGCTAGAAGATATAACAATTACATCAGGATTGGAAGGGGCAATATCTATTTCTAATAAACCTTGACCAGAGGAGGTATGAATAGTACTCCAAGTGTTTCCATTATCCGTTGATTTTGCCAATTGATTGTTATAACCACTATTATCACTACCACCAATGAAAAGGATAGAAGGATTTGTTGGATGAATTGCCATAGGAACTTCCCAATTAGAAACGATACCAGGATTTAAAGGCGTTGATGTATTCCAGCCATCTGTTGTTTTATCGCAGTTTAATCCTGTTCTACAAGCATAAGCTATATTGGAATTGCTATAATTGATAAGGCCATCATACCCATCTGAGCCTTCTAATAATGCTCTTGATGTATTATTGGTAATAAAAATACCATCATTATCTTGAGCCCCCCCTAAAATAATACTTGAATCTGTTTTAATGGCTCCAATACCATAATATTGCGTGATAAATAAGCCATCAGAAATATCTACAAAGGGCGTATTTTGTGTTATATCTCCATAATGCACACCACCATCGTTAGCAACAAATAGGGTATCACTTCCACCGGGTACAAAAACCATAGCATGATGATCTGAATGGACATAAAAATAGGGATCGCCTTGCGTCCAGTATCCATCTAAATATTTTTCCCAACTTGTACCTCCGTCTGTACTTCTCCAGCCGTGAATTCCTCCAATAATGATTCTGTTTTTATCATTAGGAGATACGGCAACTGTCATGTTATAACCGCCTTGAGAATCGTATTGAGGCGGTGTTGTTAACGTTGACCAAGAGGTTCCTCCATCAGTTGATTTAAAAGTAGTTCCTTCTTGATCTAGTCCAATAATGAAATTAGGGTCATTATTGGTCACCGCTAATTCTACTCGACCACTTAAAGAGATAGAAGCAGGGGTAATATCCGTCCATACATCGCCTGTATTGGTTGATTTAAATACTCTACCATCAAAACTACCTACGTAGTAAGTACTTTCGCTATTTGTTGCTTTTTCTATATCAAAAGCATCTACATTATTTACAATAGAATAAGAAACGCCTCCATCTGTTGATTTTTGAATGCCATTTTTGGTGGTTACGATTAAGGTATTTGAAGGGGTAGCCGGCATTATAATCCTTCTAATAAAAAATTCATTACTCATGGGTTGATTAAAGCCAACTATACTCCATGTTTCCCCTAAATCAGTTGATTTAAATATACCTGTCGAAAAAGGACTTCTATTGCCATCTGCATCTCCTGTAGCAGCATATAGCGTGTTAGCATTATTTGGGTCAAATACGATACTACTAATACCAATGTTAGGTAGATTATCTGTTTTTGAACTCCAATTTTGTCCTTTATCTGTTGATTTCCAAACCCCAGAACTCGCCCCTCCTGCTAATATGATATTGTGGTTGGTAGGATGAATAGCAATCGCATTAACTCTACCCATACCAGGATAAAAAGAGGATGTACTTCCTGGTAAGGTTTTAGGTCCAAAATATTCCCAATTCGCTACGCCATTTCTGGATTGTGTGCTGTTGCTTCTTTCCATTTCTTGCCAAGCGTCTCTTATGATATTGGCATCGGGAAATTCACCATTAGGCGTTAGACGAGATTTCCAGAAGAACTCCCATCGTTTAAATTGCTTAAATTCTCTTGAATAATTAGGTATGCCTTTTTGGAAGCTTTTTCCATTAAATTTTTGGTACATTAAAGTCCGTATTTCATCATAACTTTTGCCTTGTCCCATTAGGTCATTGACGGTTTGTGCTTGTAATGGATACAGACCGATAACCAAACAAAGGAGCGATAGAAATCGATTCATTGTAAATGATTTTAAATTATTTGATAAGATTATTTTGATTCTATTCAGAATACATTAGCAATACGACTTACGTTAAATTTACCCT
>CAYLSF010001269.1:0-2518 GCA_964385675.1 uncultured Saprospiraceae bacterium | reverse complement strand
CAGACAAATTTTATGGATTTTGGTCTTTATTTATATATACTACCTATAAGTGTTTTTTTCATAGGACTTTTAGCCTTTGTTGTTTATAATGATTTCAATGACTTCAAAAAGATAATAGAGCATACATTGGAATCTAAACAAATACCATTTACAATTAAATCTAATTAAATGAAACCTATTCTATTTATCAACTTATTTGTCTTATTCTTATTGGGATGCTCTCCCAAAAACCAGATCATTCAACCTGATCCTACGTCTTTTAAACTTCAAAATCCTTTAATAGAAAAGGAAAATTGGAAGGGCAATGATTTTAATTATTATAGGGATTATAGGGATATAAAAGCTGCTACACAAGATACAAATAGCACTATTCATATTGACAAGTTAATCATTAAATTCAATGCCTTGAATGAGCCAATATCGTTAAAAGAAAAAGTTTGTCTGCTTGTGGGCGGTACAGCATTAAAAGGATATTTAGATGAACGACTCCTAATATTAAATAGACAAGCGGATAGTTTAATGCGTTTAAAGCAATATGAAAAAGCTATAAAAGTAGCAGATAGTTGTTTAACTATCTTCCCTTTGGATGTGGCAGCCATATTAGATAAATGGTCTAGCTATGGAGAACTCAAGGACTCTATTAAAGAACGTCATTATTATGGACAATCTGCTGTTTTATTTACAGGAATTATGCACTCAGGAGGCATAAAGAAAGAAGCACCCATGATATTATTGAGTGAGGAATGTTTATATGGTTATACAGCATTATGGGCAAGTGGTGGTGGTTATCGCTTTGTAGAAGAATATACAGATCAAGAGGGAAATTGGGTGAGAGGCTATGAAGCATTGGGGCTTACAGATTATTTTCTAATACCACCTAAAGAGCGTCCTAAATAATGAATACAACATCAAAACCATTATTCTTTTTGATAAGCCTATTTGTAGCTTGTCAAAATACGAATGAACCTTATCTAAAATCCTTCAAAAACTATGAATTAGAAGAGCCAATTGATGAATTGGAGAGGATGCTTTATGAATTAGTGATGTATGATAGTTTATATATAAATGTAGAACAAACATCACATAGTACGATAGTGAAATCATATCATTATGGCAATGGTGGAGAATTTCTGCCTTATTGGGAAGGTTCATTCCGAATAAATAAGGATAGTATTTTCTTAAACGTAGCGTATATAAAAGCTAAAGATCCTCATCCTGATTTATCTAGTTTTGCTATGGGGACTGTAGTACATCATTATGAATTTAGTAAAATTGACACGTCTAAATATCGGTTTTATTCGGATTGGTTTGTGCCTGTTGATGAGCGGGTGTATTTGGGTGATCAAGAGGAGGAAGAAGGAAAAGATGAATAATTATTCTTA
This sequence comes from uncultured Saprospiraceae bacterium, assembly GCA_964385675.1. Lineage (GTDB taxonomy): Bacteria > Bacteroidota > Bacteroidia > Chitinophagales > Saprospiraceae > CAYLSF01. Next base: position 1,136 of record CAYLSF010001269.1, on the reverse strand, counting down.
TCCAATAAATCATTAAAACTCTAAAGTCGTACAATAGATTCTAAATCTTATTGTGCGACTTTTGTATAAAAACTCATATATCAAGCGAAGCTAAAATCTACCTCGAAAACTTTATGCTCTACCTCGAACAGCTAAAAAAGACACAAGCGATGGAGTTGATAGATCAAATAGAAGACCCTCAACTTAAAGGGGAACTGTATCAAAAGGTCTTAGGCACGTGCTGTGCGAGTAATGTGGTCGTGCCGTTGGGACATCGTCATACGGAAGAGCCTTCGGCGTAAGTTTTCTTAATTTAAAACCAAAGGATAGGTTTTGGAAACCTATGTATAGTCTAGTAGTGTTACTAAGGAGAGCTAAGAGAAAAAAGACACTTTATGATAAAATAAATATATAATCAATTAGTAAGATATTTATGATTGTGTATAAATACTGGTCAAGTTAATTTTAAATTGATTTAGAGTGTTGTTTTGAATTCGTTTCGCTATTTGTATTGCAAATTTCTCATATCCATTTTTGAGTAATCTTAATACATTAGGGTCATTTGATATTTCATCATATCTTTCATACATTTTCTTTCGCTTAAGGTAGGTATTAGGATTTTAGTATGTATCAGGAGTTCTTAATTTAAATCAAAAGAAATGATGATGCCTTGCTTTGCTTTCAGCTTCATTCATTAATCTTGGAAAAATAATCAATGATATATTGGGCTTCTAAAAATTCCATAACTTAAGTATCCTCCTTAAAGATAGTAATCAATGAACAAAGCTGCTCACTGATTACTATCAACTGAACCAATTCTACCTAAAATTATGTCGTAAAACTTTCTTTAAATCATCTTCCGTTTTTACTAAAACACCCATACCCTCTTTCTTCTCAATCTTTTCTAGTGCTTCTTCTTTAGGATAAACATTTAAATATTTAAACCATGCTAATAATTCACGCGTAGAAGGAGAACGCTCCAGACCAATACCTCTTAATTGATAAAATAATCGTAAACATTTACCCACTAGTTCTTCATCTGCTGTCGGGAAATGTTTATTAACAATATCTTTCATCATACTAGAGGTAGGAAAAGCGATGTAATGATAAATACAACGCCCTTTAAATGCTGTGGGTAACTCTTGTTCCCTATTACT
>CAYLSF010001268.1:0-2520 GCA_964385675.1 uncultured Saprospiraceae bacterium | reverse complement strand
GAAAAAGTGGAAGTTGTAAATACAAAAGTATTAGCCCCTACATTTCAAAATAATTATACATATATAATTCCTTTAGAAAATAAAAGTATTGTTGGAAATAATAAGTTTTGGATTACTTTAGATAGAAATAATGATATAGTAGAGTCCCCTTCCACTGCGGAAAATAATAATCAAACAGTAATTAATTTTACAATTGTTTCTAATAATGCTTTTCCTGTATCTCCTTATGAATTTGCTATAGTTAATGAGCCTTCCGTCACGTTAAAGGCATCAACAGCAAATATTTTTTCTGACGCTATTCCTTACATTCTTCAAATAGATACAACCATATTATTTGATAGTCCTTTAAAACAAGAGTCCTCAATAGAGAGTAATGGAGGTTTGATAGAATGGCAACCTAATTTCAACATGATAGATAGTACAGTCTATTATTGGCGAATAAGTATTGATAGTATTGTTACAAATGGTCTCGGATATGATTGGCAATATAGTTCTTTTGTTTATATAGATCAAAGTTTAGAAGGGTGGAATCAATCACATTTTTATCAACAAACTTTCAATTTGGAAAAAACTGTAAAAATAGATTCAATAATTAGAAAGATTGATTTCGGGGATGCTTTGTCTGAATTTAGAGTGCAGACCAGTTCATTTCCTAATATATTTTGGGAGGAAGCAGTAGTATTTAAGGATGGGTTTAAACTTACAGGTTATTGGCCTTGTCCAAATAATATTTATTCAAATCATACCGTATTGAAAATTATTGGAATAGACAATAATACGCATAATATTATACAATATAGTTCTCAATTACCATCTCAATTTACATGTTGGAATACAACTAGTTCTTCTTTTGTTTCGGATATGAACACTATTTCTGATAGGGTTGCTGCCATGCAATTTATCGATAACTATATTAATTCTGGAGATTATGTAATCGTTTATACAACTCAAAGCACCACAACAAATTATTATGCAGATACTTGGGCCACAGACTCAGTTACGCTAGGTACGAATTTATTTCAATATTTTGAAGCCAAAGGTGCTACACAAGTGCGAAACCTTGCTAATAACCAAACGCCTTATATCTTTATCTTCCAAAAAGACAATCCAAGTTGGAGTGGAACGAGAGAAGTACATGCTGCTACAATAAATGATATTATAGAAGCAAGAACGGATTTTCTAGGTAAAAAAGAAGAAGGCTCAATAACCTCAACCCCAATAGGTCCTGTCTCCTCTTATGGCGACCTTTATTGGAATGTAACCGACTTCAACCCAGCAGAAGATACAGTATCACTTGATATTATAGGGGTCACACAATCAGGGCAAGATTCTGTCCTAATGACAGGTATAACGGCAAATACCATGAGTTTAGATTTTCTAAATCCAGCCGTATTCCCTCAAATCAAATTAAGATATAATGTAAAAGATGAAGTTAGTAGGACTCCGGCTCAACTAGACTATTGGAGAGTAACCTACACCCCTCTACCAGAGGCAGCATTAAGTCCAAATCAGTATGTACAATTTTATCAAGACACCATTCAACAAGGTGATGAGATGAAGTTTGAGATTGCGGTGGAGAATATTAGCAATCAAGATATGGATAGTCTTTTGGTGAAATATACGATGACCGATGCGACGAATGTACAAACAGAAAGCTATCAACGATTGAGTTCTTTATCTAAAGGAGACACACTGCATACAGCGTTCTCAATGAATACAAGTAGTTTATCGGGTAAAAATATTCTAGGGGTAGAGATAAATCCAAATGACGATCAATTAGAAAAGTTTCATTTTAATAATATTGGGGTAAAAGAGTTCTATGTAGAAACAGATAATACCAATCCAATCATGGATGTAACTTTTGATGGGGTTCATATTATGAATGGTGATATTGTATCCGCGAGACCTACAATTGTGATGTCATTAGAGGATGAAAATACCTTCTTTGCATTGAATGATACTTCATTATTTAGAATCTTTGTACAGCATCCCACAGGAGAATCAAGACGCTATTATGTAGATGGTCAGACAGTAGTGTTTTATCCTGCTGATGAAGATGCAATTGATGAGAAAAATAAGGCTAAAATTGAATTTATGCCTGAATTCTTAGAAGATGGAACGTATCAATTGAGAGTGGAAGGAAAAGATGCTACGGGAAATAATGCGGGAGAGATGGCATATAAAGTAAATTTTGAAGTGATTAATCGTCATGCAATTACGAATGTATTGAACTATCCAAACCCGTTTACGACTTCTACACAGTTTGTATTTACATTGACGGGAAGTGAAATTCCTGACCAAATGCAAATTCAAATCTTTACGGTTTCTGGGCAAATAGTTCGCGAAATATCCATGGCAGAATTAGGGCCTGTACGTATTGGAAATAATAGAACAGAATTTGTATGGGATGGTACGGATCAAATGGGCGATAAATTAGCGAATGGTGTTTATCTATATCGTGTCACAGCAATGCTTAATGGTGAACCATTAGAGTCATTGAATAATGGAACAAATGATTAT
>CAYLSF010001267.1:0-2521 GCA_964385675.1 uncultured Saprospiraceae bacterium | reverse complement strand
AGGATCAGTTGGTACTCAACAAATCGCTCCATTATTATTTATTCCATTTTTAGAAAATAGTTTTAAACATGGAGTCAATAATCATCTGACTAAAAAAGGATTCGTTTATACCAAATTAAAGATTGAGCAGGAAAAGGTAGATTTGTTTATAACAAATAGTAAACCTGAAATACCTGTACAACATAAACATCGAAGAAGTGGTGGAATTGGATTGGTAAATGTGCATCGTCGTCTAAATTTATTGTATCCTAATCAATATAATTTAGATATTGAGGAACAACCCGATACTTATACAGTTAATTTATCAATCAACTTAGTTTAAGATACTCAAAATCAATATAGTTTAAATCAAAAGTATTCGATGATCGTCCCGATAGCTATCGGGATTCGATAGTCGAATGTAGCATTAAGAATATAATTATGGCAAAAGTATTAATCGTAGATGATGAACCATTGGCGTTAGATATAATGGAAACTTACATCAGCAAATTACCCAGCTTAGAATTGGTAAAAAAATGTGTCAATGCAATTGAAGCATTTGATGCATTGAATAGTCATGAAATTGATATTATGTTTTTGGATATCAATATGCCTCAATTGACGGGTATAGATTTCCTTAAAACGTTAAGTAATCCGCCATTGGTTATTTTTACGACGGCCTACTCTGAATATGCTGTGGAGGGATTTGAATTGAATGCTATTGATTATTTATTGAAACCCATATCTTTTGAGCGATTTATGAAGGCCGTAAATAAGGCAATGGCTCAATTGGAATTACAACAAAAAGAGGAAACGGTTCCTGTTGCTACAGAATCTAATGAAGCAAGCGGTACAGATTTTATTTTTGTAAAATCGGACAAAAAACTCGTTAAGATAAAATACGAAGATATTTTATACATCGAAGGATTAAAGGATTATGTGATTATTAGAATGGCAACTTCAAGGGTGATTACGCTTCAAACTATGAAGAGTTTGGAGGCTAAATTACCCTCTAATATTTTTAAAAGGGTACACCGTTCTTACATCGTTAATTTAGATAAAATTGATGCTATTGTAGGAAATATGGTCGAAATCAATAAAAAGCACTTACCTATAGGTAAGAATTATAGAGACGATTTGTTAGCGATTATTAATGAAAATAGACTGTAATTGTCTTATTGTTCTATTGTTCTATTGTCTTATTGGAAACTCGACAACAATAAGCCAATAAAACAATAGAACAGTATTTCCATATTAGTCAAACCATTTCTTCATATTCCAGCGTTTACGCTTTTTCTTTAGTTTCCATTTAGGATTTTTCAATAAGACATATCGCACACTTAGCCCTGTATGATGATCTATTCTATTGGTTTCGTCCCCTTTTGTTAGATGAATTTGAGGTTTGTAATCATATGCTAAATTCAATCGACCTAAAGTAATTTCTAAACCCACAATCCCAGATAATCCATCAAAGCTGACATCATTTTCTTTTCCTGTGTGATAGCCGCCTCCAAAGAATACATTAAAACTTCTACCAATTAATATTTTCTTGTGCAATTTGAGTAAAACTTCGGCAGATGATTTATCCTTTAAATCGGTTTGTAGAATCCCTTCTGCAGTAAATCCTTTGAGTATTAATTGACTAAGCGTTAGCCCAAAGCCTGTACCTACCCGAACTCCTCCTGCAGTAAGATAGTTTTGAGCAAAAATGGTAGTAGAAAATAAGGTTAATAAGGCAACAAAAAAGAGTTGTTTCATAGTTGGTTGTTTATATTATAATGTTTTGATAATAAGTAACGATGAGGGAGCAGCGAATAGTGCTAAAATAGCTGTAAAATTTAAAAAGAATGATAGAAATAATAAATGGAGAGTTACAAAATTTCAATTACGAATTCTTCTTCCTCAGGTGCGTTAGCAACTAAGTAAGAACCAAATGAAATTAAAGTGTAATTAAAATGAGGGGTTATTTTAATAATGTCACTAATATCTCCAAAATCAGCAATGTATTCTAGACTCACCAATAAACCATCAGAATCTCTGTGCAATTCCAATTCTTCAATTAAATCCTCTTGAGGAGTCTCATGAGTGAAAAGACTTTTAGCTTGGAAAGTTTGGAAAGGAACATCAAAATGCTCAAAAGGGTATAACTGACTTGCTACTAAAAATGCTGTAAAAATATTGGAGGTTGGTAAAATTAATTTGGACTCAGTTCTATCTTTTAATTCCCAAGATTCGTATTTAATATCAAAACCTTGTGCTTTTAACCGTTTGTAATAATCTTCAATACTTTCACTAGATTTTGCAATAGGAAAAGGAGTAATATATTGTGCTGTTATATAACCCTTAAGTTGATTATAGGAAACTTGATACCAGTTATGACCTGCTTCATCTGTAATTTTGATACCTGTAGATTTCAATTTAGCACCATAAGGAATGACAGATAGTATGGGAGCGGTTACGGTAGGCAATACACTCAAAGGCAAACCTTGTTTAAGGTAAACAAAGTAGGAAGATGATTGACCACTATGTGCTTGCCTATAAT
>CAYLSF010001266.1:0-2522 GCA_964385675.1 uncultured Saprospiraceae bacterium | reverse complement strand
TGAGGGTTATAAATAGAATACTTCGATACTAGATTAATCTATTTTATAAAAAGAACTTTGGGCTATGAGAAACAAGATTATTGAGTATTTAAGATCCATCAGTAGCCTTATTATGCTTTTTCTGTGTTTCGTAACATTAGCGAATAACTCCTTTGGGCAAGTGGAAGTATCGCACCAAGCTCAATTTGATCTTAAACTCGAAATTTCAAAATATTTATTCACGGAGAGCCAAGAAATCCCCCTCACACAAATCGGTTTTCTATACAGATTGATTGATTCTAACACCTTGTTGGCAAGCCATCCGAATAATCAATTTCTGACAAATATTAAGCCCCAAATAGAAATAATCGAACGGACCTCCTACTTTTCTAGATTAACTTATTCTTATGAGGATGGTCCGCCAAGAAATGTTTACGGTTATGCCGGCTTAGGTTATTCTCAGGACTTCAAAAATACGCTTTCCATACATTCTCCAGCGTTTGAACAAGCGAAAAGGAATAAACTATGGGTTGGCTTGATGATTCTGGGAGCAGTAACAATTTCAGCCTCTAGTTCCGTTTTGAGTTTTACGCAAAGAAATCCAGTATCCAAAGCTGCAATTATCACATTTTTAAGCGGGACTGGAATTGTAGTAGTTGCATCCGTTGGTAGAGCTAGAACTTTAAAAGAGTCTATACGAATTTTCAACATTCGGGAATGATTAAAGCCAAGTTCTGATTATCACAATGTACAATAAGGCAGATGGTTTACACTTCTAAAGGCACATAGTTTACACTATTGGTTTAGATAAATATAAGTACTGCTCTTTCTTTTTCAATTTACGGATATCAAAATAACCCAGTAATACATTTCGATAATACATATTCCAAATTCCATTACCCACCTCCTCTACTCCTACCTTACGTCTGCTCGCTGCCGTAGACACATATACCCAATGATAAGCCCCCCAGCGAATCGCTCCACTCTTCATTACTGTTAACACTTTCATGTTGGCTTCATATTCATAATCAGCTACCCGCCCTCCTTTATAGCTCCGATCGGAGGCCTCATATACTGAGCCAGGTGTCTTCATCGAAAGCCCCTCATGGGGACGGATATCATTGTACTCGCGAACAAATTCATCCATCAATATTTGCTGCTTACTTAAGGTATGACGCACAGGACGAGTACAAAAGGCCTTCAAATCTCGGTGCATCCGCTCATGCTTACCGTTTTGTTGAGGGGAAGCCAAATCTGAATACAAAGGAAGGACACCATGGTCGATCAACCAATAACTCAGACGGGTAAAGCGACATACCGAGCGAATGTGGCCAAACGGACCGCCGTTGTCGCTATGAATATACTGAGGTAGACCATAAGTCCGAAAAGCGGCAATATAGGCCCGTTTTACGTTCTCATACGTCTCCGAATAATGGCCCTGACAACTCAGTAAATACCGGCTTTTCTTATCCTGAATCGTTAAGGGATGACAATATCTTTTATTGCCCAATCTAAATTTCCCTTTATAATCAACACTCCAAATTTCATTGCAAAACGAAGAGCTGTGGTCTGGATTTAAACGAGATACACCGCGGGGACGTCTACCTCGCTTTTTCACTAAACCATTACGAGATAAGATCGCATTCACCGTCGTCTCTGAAGGGATTACCTCTGACTTAAAGGTCCGACCTAGCAATACAATCAATTTACGAGCCCCCCAATTGGGATGTTTAGTACGAAGATTTACAATCGCTGATTCTATCTCCGGTAACGTCTTATGAGGTATACGATGAGGACGCCTCGAACGAGGATCTAGGCAAGTTTCTCCTTCCGTTTCAAAACGTTTAATAAGCCGATAGCCGGTAACACGGGATACTCCAAAGTAATCACAAAGGCTACTCATCGTATATTCCCCTGATTGCCATAAACGAATAAATTTTAATTTCTCTTCCATTACACTTCTTGAATGCCAACCCATTTTTACTGCTTTTTTAGCAAAAATAAATTGATTAAAAGTGTAAACTATCTACCCGAAGAAGTGTAAACTATGTGGGTGAACTGTACCTCTTTGCCAGTAACGACCGGACTACGCGACGCCCGAAGCGAATAGCGAGGGATGGCGTGTAGACCATGTTACTAGCGGAGATAAGATAATCATTTGTTCTTTTATTCGAGCAGCCAAAATGGGCCGCCTCACAATTCAGCAAATCTATTTTTCTCATTCAACAGCTTTGTGCTATTTCTTATTCATTCTTCGTCCCCTACCCTAGCGCTGGACATACTTTCTATTTCACAAGCGCAGCGGAGGCGCTTAACGCAGAATGAGCCTATACCTTCGCCTCAGCACTAAATGCAGAACGCCTTTTTCATTCTTCCAACCTAGTCTCTTGTGCCATACCTTTATTTTTTAGTGATAAGCAAATTCTGGCTGATTTTCACAAGGCTTGCGCACCGAAAAAAAGTGCCTAGCGCCCTAATACCTTCGCAGCCAATATAACTACGCGCCCCAATCAAGTCTTTATTTGTTTTTTAACTTTTTCAAG
>CAYLSF010001265.1:0-2526 GCA_964385675.1 uncultured Saprospiraceae bacterium | reverse complement strand
TAGAAATAGTTTTATCGTATAATTTGGGCGTTGTATGTTAGTCAAAATTTACCAATATCTATTTTGTCAATGATTTTATTTAAAGTATCAATTTTTATGATAGTTAAAATAAATATATATTTGTCTCATTGAAATTAAAAGGATTAGAATTAGCTCAATAAGTTTAGTCTTCGTTACTCCTCACATGTAATCATATTGTATCTATTATCACTTCTGGATTTTATTATTAAAGTTTTCTAATTATAACGTTTTGCAGTTATATGCAAAATCAATAAAGCTATTGTTGATTTATAGCTAATTATAAAACGGCCGTTATAAATAGCTATCTATTACTATTTTTTGATAATCAATTGCTTATTTCTGCAAACTGTAATAATAAATCAATTTTAATTAACCTTGATACCACATCTATTCTGAATCATTAGAATTGGGTGTAGAATCTTGGGGTTGCCATTTTTTATCTAAAAAAATAAAATGTTATGGATTCCAAAACATTAACGTTTAGGAGAAGTACTGATGCTTCTCATGTAGTGAATAGAGTAATTCCATATTGGCGTCTCTTCTGTTGTCTTATTTTTCTGCTATGCTTTAACTTACAATCCAAGGCGGTTGGAGATATTATTATCAATGAAATTACTGCTAATGGTAAAGTTGAACTAAAAAATGTTAGTGCTTCTACCATTGATATTTCTAGCTATTGGTTATGTAATTTCCCAGCATATCAACAAATAAGTAATTTAACGGTCGATTGTGGTAGTACTAATTTAGCGGCAGGTGCGATTGTTGTAATTGATGGTTTTTCACCTGTGAGTAATACTGATGGTGAATTAGGTTTATATACTAGTAGTGCTTTTGGTAGTTCTACAGCTATTGAAGATTATGTCGAATGGGGCAGTAGTGGACACCAAAGAGCTAGTGTTGCTATTGCTGCAGGTGTTTGGACAACTAGTAATTTTGTTCCAGCATTTAGTATGGGACAATCAATTGAATTTGATGGAAGTGGTAATATGGCTTCTGATTGGTCGGTAACGGGTACACCTACTCCTTGTGTTGATTATAATTGTATGGCAGATGGCGGTACAATTTCTACAACAGATCCTACTATAATATGTGTCGATGGTGTTGCTGATCCTATTAATGTAACAGTTAGTGGAGCAAGTGGTACAAATGGAGGTTGGATAGTAACGGATGATAATAATAATATTCTTTCAACTACTTTGTCTTCTCCCTTTAATTTAGATGGAGCAGGTGCGGGAGTTTGCCGTATTTGGTACATTCGTTATGAAGCCGGTTTATCTGGTATGATGAACGGAAACAACCTAAGTCAACTAGCAGGTTGTTTTGATTTATCTAATTTTATCGAAGTCATTTGAGAGAGTCCCGACGGCGGAACAGTATCTAGTCCAAATGGAAATGCTTTTGGTGTGTGTCAAGGGAGTGCGAATGCAACATTTACAGTAAGTCATACGACTACGGCAAATAATTTGAGCTATTGGTACATCATCACAGATGATAATGACAATATTTTAGGTTGGTCAACCACTTCAACAGTTGATTTAAGTGGCGCACCAACAGGTACATGTAGAATATGGGGATGGTCTTATAGAGGATTACCTGATCCAGTTTTAGGAAATAATATCTCTACGTTAAATGATGATCCTTGTGAGGAAATCTCTTCTAACTTTATCACAGTATATAGAGAGAATCCAGATGGTGGAACAGTTTCAAGTCCAAATGGAAGTTCTTTTGGTGTTTGTCAAGGAAGTGCCAATGCAAGTTTTACCGTAAGTCATACTACGACTGCTACAAATTTAAGTTATTGGTATATTATTACAGATGATAACAATAATATCCTAGATTGGTCAACATCAAATACAATTAATTTAAGCGGAGCACCAGCAGGTATTTGTAGAGTATGGGGTTGGTCATACAGAGGATTACCTGACCCAGTTGTAGGTAATAATATTTCTACTTTAAATGACGATGCTTGCGAGGAAATTTCTTCTAATTTCATCACAGTATATAGAGAGAATCCAGATGGTGGAACAGTATCCAGTCCAAATGGAACTGCTTTTGGTGTGTGTCAAGGTAGTGCCAATGCAACGTTTACAGTTAGTCATACGACTACAGCAACTAATTTGAGTTACTGGTATATCATTACCGATGCGAATGATAATATTTTAGACTGGTCAACCTCGAATACAATTGATTTAAGTGGAGCACCAGCGGGTATTTGTAGAGTATGGGGTTGGTCTTACAGAGGATTACCAGACCCAGTTTTAGGTAATAATATTTCTACCTTAACAGACGATGCTTGTGAGGAGATTTCTTCTAATTTCATAGAAGTGTTTAGAGAGAACCCAGATGGTGGAACAGTATCAAGTCCAAATGGAACTGCTTTTGGTGTGTGTCAAGGGAGTGCGAATGCAAGTTTTACCGTAAGTCATACGACTACTGCACAAAACTTGAGTTATTGGTACATCATCACAGATGATAATGACAATATTTTAGGTTGGTCAACCACTT
>CAYLSF010001264.1:0-2530 GCA_964385675.1 uncultured Saprospiraceae bacterium | reverse complement strand
GAATTATGTGAATTTTCTTTTGCTCCTTGACGCTAATCCGATAGCTATCGGGATCTAAATTCATCATTCAAAATTAAATTCAGTAACTTTACCAAATGAAAAAACCTGATTTTTCTACTATAAAATTGGATAAGGATATTTTAAAATCCAATAAAACTACTAGGGATTCTAAAGAAACATGGATGACACCTGAGCAAATTGAGGTCAAGTCTTTTTATTCAGAAGAAGATACCAAAGATTTGCGACATCATGAGTTTGTATCGGGTATTCCGCCCTATTTGGGTGGGCCTTATGGCTCGATGTACACCGGTCGTCCATGGACGATTCGACAATATGCAGGATTTTCAACAGCCGAAGAATCCAACGCGTTTTATCGCCGAAATCTAGCCGCAGGTCAAAAAGGACTATCCGTAGCGTTTGATTTGGCAACACATAGAGGATATGATTCTGATCATGAGCGTGTAGTAGGAGATATTGGAAAAGCAGGAGTAGCGATTGATAGTGTGGAGGATATGAAAATCCTATTTGACCAAATTCCATTGGATAAAATGTCGGTATCCATGACCATGAATGGAGCAGTAATTCCGATTATGGCATTTTACATTGTAGCCGCAGAAGAACAAGGTGTGGACAAAGCCTTATTGCGAGGAACGATTCAAAATGACATCCTCAAAGAGTTTATGGTGCGAAATACCTATATCTATCCACCTAAACCATCCATGCGATTGATTGGGGATATTTTTGAATATACGGCTCAAAATATGCCTAAATTCAACTCCATCAGTATTAGTGGCTATCACATTCATGAAGCAGGGGCTTCGGCAGATATTGAGTTGGCTTATACGCTGGCAGATGGTTTAGAGTATTTGCGAACAGGCATAAAAGCAGGATTGGATATTGATAATTTTGCCCCTCGATTATCTTTCTTTTGGGGTATCGGTATGAATCACTTTATGGAGGTCGCAAAAATGCGAGCAGCACGGATGCTTTGGGCAAAAATTGTCAAACAATTTAATCCCCAAAATCCAAAATCTATGGCATTGCGGACACACTCGCAAACTTCAGGATGGAGTTTGACGGAGCAAGATCCATTTAATAATGTCGCTCGGACTTGTATCGAAGCGATGTCTGCAACACTAGGTGGTACACAGTCTTTACATACCAATTCATTGGACGAAGCGATTGCCTTACCCACAGATTTTTCAGCTCGAATTGCTCGAAATACACAGATTTATTTACAACAAGAAACAGATATTACCAAAGCCATTGACCCGTGGGCAGGTTCGCATTATGTGGAATACTTGACCGACCAAATCGCCAAACGAGCGTGGGCATTAATCAAAGAAGTAGAAGAACTCGGCGGCATGGCAACGGCTATTGAAAATGGCTTACCCAAAATGCGTATCGAAGAAGCGGCAGCCAAAAAACAAGCTAGAATTGATGGTGGCAAGGACTTAATTATTGGCGTCAATGTTTTTCAAACCAAAAGCGAAAAGACCTTAGATATTTTAGAAGTCGATAACACAGCAGTTCGTTTATCGCAAATTGAGCGATTAAACCAACTCAAAGCCACACGAGATAATGATGCTGTACAAGCGGCTTTACAAAAAATAGAGCAGTACGCTAAAACGGGAGGCAATATGCTCGAAGCTGCTGTAGAAGCCGCAAGAGTAAGGGCAACCCTAGGTGAAATTTCCGATGCGATGGAAAAAGAATTTGGACGCTATACCGCTACAACTCGCTCCGTATCGGGCGTATATCTCAATGAAATTAGTAAAAACGAAGATGTGCAAAAAGCACAAGCATTAGCCAATCAATTTGCGGAACAAGAAGGTCGTCGCCCAAGAATTATGGTTGCTAAACTCGGACAAGATGGACATGACCGAGGGGCAAAAGTCATTGCCACAAGTTTTGCCGATTTAGGCTTTGATGTGGATATTGGGCCACTTTTTCAAACGCCCAAAGAAGCCGTCAAACAAGCGGCTGAAAATGATGTACATATCTTAGGGATTTCTTCTTTAGCGGCGGGCCATAAAACCTTAGTCCCACAAACCATAGCAGAATTAGAAGCGATTGGTAGAGAAGATATTATGGTGGTCGTCGGTGGGGTGATACCACCACAAGATTATGAATATTTGTATGATAGTGGTGTTGCTGGTGTTTTCGGCCCTGGAACGGTTGTAGCTAAAGCTGCACAAGCTATCTTGGAGATTTTATTAGAAGAGTAGGTTTTAGGTATCGTCAGGTATCGGATGCTTCCTTAACCTTTTTTAAGGATAAATATTTAGAACGAGCGGCAGTTAGATTATTAGAGAGTAATATTGATATATACGATGATAATCCTGTTAAATTGTATTATAAGATAACACCTGCTGGTTGGAGTAGAAATTATTCTATAACTAAGGAGATAAGAAATGAAGTAATTGATTATGTGGTAGATGGGATAAAAACAAAAGAAGATATTAAGGAATGTGTAAAAAATAACTTATAACGGTTTGTATTTAACGAAGTAGTTCCAAAGAGGCAACTC
>CAYLSF010001263.1:0-2530 GCA_964385675.1 uncultured Saprospiraceae bacterium | reverse complement strand
AAATTCAACGTACGCAGTTCATAGTTGGCTTGTTGGAGATTTTTATTGGCGGTTTGAAGTGCGCTGGTTCGTTCGGATACCAAATTTTCTAGTTGTGTGTTAAATATACGCAGTTGATGGGCTTGTGCTTCTATGGTTTTTTTATTGTCTAAGTCTTTTGTCAGTAGCTCATTTTCCTTTTTGTAATGCCTATACACGAGTAAACCCATGATAGTCACCAATACAATCCCTATGATAAAGCCTATCCGAATAATACGTTGGACTTTTAATTGATTTTCTAATGCCGTCTTTTCTAATTGAAGGGTTTCTTGTTGTTGATTGAACTCAAATTGAAGCCGTTGAGTTATTAAGGACTCCATATTAGACTGATCGCTTATGGTATCTCGTATCGCTTGATAAGCAATCTGATATTGATAAGCATCTTGATATTGACCGTTATCTTTATTTAATATTGCTAGTAGTTTTAAAGAAGCTTCTATTTCTTGAAAAACACCTAGTTTTTTCGCCAATTGATAACTCTTTTCGGCAATTTGTAAAGCCAATTTTAATTGATTTTTTTCATACAATAAATTTGCCTTTGATAAATAATAATTACACAAATAAGGGGCTTTTACCTTAGAGGTGTCTGAGGCTATTTCTGCTAGATAAGAAGTAGCCGAATCTCTGTGTTCTAATATTCGATAATAATCTGCCAATCTAATTTTCGCAGCGAATTCTCGTTCTAAAGAGCCTAATTGTTGGGCGAGTTGTAATTGTTGTTTGACCATTTGTAGTGCATTTCGATAGTTTCTTTGCCTATCATAAACCCCCGCCATATTGGAATAGGCATTAATTTGTCCAACTAATTCGCCTTCCTCTTTGAGGATTTTTAGGGATTTTTGATAGTATTCTAAAGCGTTTTCATATTCTCTTTGATCAAAATAGAAGATGCCAATATTACCATAAGTTCGTGCAATATTTGGTCGGTCATTTGCTCTTTCAAAGTATTTTAAGGCTTCAAAAGCGTGTTCATAAGCTTTTGAAAATTGATTAAATTGATCATAAATATTGCTGATATTTAATAAAATAGAACCTTTTCTATCATCACCTAAATCTGTATATTTAGCATAGTGTAATGCTTGTTTTAAGTAGTCTAATGCTTTTAATAAGGCTCCTTTTCTTCTGCTGACTATGCCCAAGCCATTGTAAACATTTACTAGTTCTTTATCTTGATGATGCGTATCAAAAATATCTAATGCTTGTAATAAAAGTAACTCGGCAGAGTCCAAATCTCCTGCTATAGCTTTTATTGGGGCTTTAGCAGTATAACTTTGTCCAAGAGCTATCGGAAATTTATGTTGTTTAGCTAATACAATGGCTTGTTCAACGTAACTACTCGCTTTTTGTAAAGAACGACCTCTAGTGCGTTGACTAAGAGTGATAAGAAGGTCGATCTGTTCCTGAACATTATCGCTTTGCTGGACTACTTTTTCTAGACTATCGAGTGTTGTTTGTTGTCCATATAAAGGAAGATGACAAAGAAATATCCAATAGAATATATTTACAACTTGCTTACTTAATGTTTTCATATTGGTGGAATTCTAAAGAGTAGGAGAGAGGAAGTTTATGCTTTCTATTTTAAAAGTGAAAATTATAATCATTTGAATATTAGTTGTCTAGTGTTTGAGCCTGAATGCTTATCTTACTATTGAATATTCTGTCTGTTTCAGATTTCGGATTTCAGATATAATCTGAAATCTTTAGTAGAGGGCATCCTCATCCTACTAAGTATTCACTTGGATTTTTACCAAATCGCTTTTTAAAATTCCTAGAAAAATTCTTTTCATCTTTAAAACCTACGTTTAAGGCTATTGCTTTCACCGTCCAATTTCGATTCTCTTCGATGAGTCGTCTAGCTTTTTGAAATCTAATTTCATTGACGTATTGACTAGGTGTGAGTCCTGTTAAAGTTTTGAGTTTACTATATAACGTTCTGCGACTAACGATTAAATGTTCTGCAATCATATCTGCTGTTAGGGTTCGACTTATATTCTTATGAATATAGTTTTCCAAATTTTCTAACCATTCTAAATCATCAGAATTGACCATTTCTTGAGCTACCTCAGTTGCCGCTGAAGGAGTCGATATATTTTGAATGTAAGCTTTTCTTTCTTCTCTATTTTGAACTAGATTGTCTATACGAACTAAAAGTTCTTCATCTACAAAAGGCTTTGTCAAATAATCATCAATTCCAATTCGTAATGCCTTTAATTTATCATCCGTACCACTTAGTGCCGTCAGCATAATAGTAGGAATAGAGGCATAGTATTTATTGTTTTTTAATTGTTCTAGCAATTGATAACCGTCCATTTCAGGCATCATAACATCACTGATAATGAGTTTAATATCTTGATGCTTTTCTTTTAAAATATCTAATGCTGCTTTTCCATGTGATGCGATTTCCAATTGATAATAATCCTTTAGCATTAAGTGAAGATAATTTTGCATTTCCTTATTATCTTCCACTAGTAAAATGGTTTGTAGTGCTGTT
>CAYLSF010001262.1:0-2532 GCA_964385675.1 uncultured Saprospiraceae bacterium | reverse complement strand
CAAAGGAATTTTATTTTTCTCTGGAGGTCACATGCTTTGGATGGCTGCTTGGGCTGCCTTTATTGTTCTAATGCACGATTTATTCCATGATTATTGGATAGATATTCCATGGCTACCGATTTCGATTGTCGCAACAGCTGTAGCTTTTTATGTTGGTTTTAAAAACAATAGTTCCTACGATAGAATGTGGGAAGCTAGAAAAATATGGGGTGCGATTGTTAATTCTAGTAGAATGTGGGGAACGACAGTAAAAGCTTATATCACCAATCGGGTTAAAGAAAACCCAGTAAGTAAAGAAGAATTACAAGCTATTCATAAAAGACTACTATATCGTCATGTAGCCTGGTTATATGCACTTAGAAGTCAATTATTAATTCCTACACCATGGGAACATATCAGTCAAGGTGGAATTATGACTCGGACGACGAAAAGTCGTATGAAAAGATTTGGTGTGGGATTGTATGATGATAATGTAACTCAGGTTCAACTCAAGTGTTTTCTAAAAGATGCTGAGTATGATAAAGTCATTGATTTCCAAAACACAGCCACTCAGATCATTGATAATCAATCACAAGATTTAAAGGATTTAAGAGAGGCTGACCTAGTAGATGATTTTCGTCACGTAGAGTTACAAAATATTTTAAATGATTTCTACACGCATCAAGGAAAATGTGAACGCATTAAAAAATTCCCCTTTCCTCGTCAATATGGTAGCACGGGATTTTTATTTGTAGGACTTTTTATCTTTTTATTGCCATTTGGATTTATCTCTGCTTTTCATGCTGTTGGTACATGGTTAACTATCCCTTTTACTGTTCTAATAGGATGGGTTTATATCATGATGGAATTGGTTGGCGATTATAGTGAAAATCCATTTGAAGGTTTAGGAAACGATATTCCGATGTTATCGCTTTGTAGGGTTATTGAAATTGACCTTCGTGAAATGTTAGGTGAAACAGATTTACCACCTAAGATTGACGCTGTTAATGGTGTTTTGATGTAATGATTAGTAGGTAGTGCGATAAACTGTTAGTGTGCATTATGCAATTTTCCGAAAAAGATTCAATGAGAATTTATTAATAGAATGGACGTTCAATGAACGTCCATTTTGATATTATCATCTTATGAAAAAACGCCTATTACAATTTTTAAATCAAAACACAACGTTACAACCTACGGACACTACCCTACTCGCTGTTAGTGGAGGTATTGATTCTGTAGTCATATGTTATTTATTTAAAAAAATAGGTTATCCTTTTGCCATTGCTCACTGTAATTTTCAATTAAGAGGAGTAGAGTCAAAGGAAGACGAACGGTTTGTAAAATCTCTAGCTACAGAACTCAATGTTCCTTTTCATCATATCTCCTTTAATACCAATCAACTGGCCAAAGCACAAAAACTAAGCATTCAAGAAATTGCTAGAAACTTACGGTATGAATGGTTCTCTAAAACCATTAAAGAGTTTGATTATCAGTATATTGCAACAGCTCACCACCTTAATGATTCTATTGAAACTGTTTTATACAATCTGACTAAAGGATGCGGTATTCATGGTTTACATGGTATTTTACCGCAAAAAGGATTGCTAATTCGTCCGTTGCTTTTTGCGACTAAACAAGAGATTACGGAGTTGGCTAGAAAAAATAATTGGTCATACAGGGAAGATAGTTCAAATCAATTGGATAAATATAGTCGTAATAAAATTCGCCATCATATTGTCCCTACTTTAGAGCAAATCAATCCTTCTTTTTTACACACTTTTCAGCAAAACATTAGTCGTTTTCAAGAAGTAGAAACGATTTATAACCAAGCTATTACCAACTATCAAAGCCTATTATGTCATGAAGAAAATAAATGGCTTTACATTGATATTTTAAAATTAGGTACATTAGAAGCAAAAACAACTATTCTATATGAAATTCTAAAACCTTATGGTTTTCAAAATGATATAGTTGCTCAAATCATACAAACTTTAAATGGTATTTCTGGAAAGCAGTTTTATTCTAAAACTCATGTTGCGTTATTGGATAGAACACATTTAATTGTAAAACCTATTCAAGAAATTGTACAAAAAAGCTATAGTATTACACAAGAAACCAATCTATTAGAAACACCTGATTATAAATTAGCTATTTCCATAAAAGAAGGTAACAAACAACTTAATTATGCTCTACATATCGGTTATTTCGATTTAGAAACATTAAAATTTCCTCTAACATTAAGGCAATGGAAACAAGGAGATATGTTTCAACCTTTTGGCATGAACGGTCAACATAAAAAGGTAAGTGCTTTATTAAAAGATCTTAAATTATCGCTTTTTGAAAAGGAAAAAGTTTGGGTACTTTTATCCAATAATAAAATATGCTGGGTCTTAAATTATAGGATGG
Organism: uncultured Saprospiraceae bacterium; assembly: GCA_964385675.1. Taxonomy (GTDB): domain Bacteria; phylum Bacteroidota; class Bacteroidia; order Chitinophagales; family Saprospiraceae; genus CAYLSF01. The sequence goes on along the minus strand of CAYLSF010001262.1, from coordinate 144 downwards.
ATGAGCGATTTAAAATTACAGGTAAAACTAAACAAATCTTAAAAATAGAGGTCATTAAATTGTAGTTATTAGTTGCCTAGTTACTTGGTTATTAGTCAATGATTTATGTGACTTTATTTTTGTAAAAGATATACTAAAAAACAA
>CAYLSF010001261.1:0-2534 GCA_964385675.1 uncultured Saprospiraceae bacterium | reverse complement strand
ATTAAGTAATGAGTTTAAATTCTAATGATACACCTAATAAGTCTCCCGATTACTATCGGGAAAGTCAATAAATCAATAAATTGGAACTTTTCAAACCAAACAAACCTTACTAGACCCAAACTCAATAATAGACAAGATTTACAGGATTTACGAGATATGTCTAATTTAAATTTTCTCTGACATGACTTGCCCTTTAAGTTTTGTGAATAATCAATAATCATGTCTTTCATTTTTAAAAAATTTAACTCAATCGAAAATGCTTATCGAAAAGCATTTATCGAAAAAATTACACTATGCGGTTTGGACAAAGGTGATTTTATTGTTCAAGAAAAGGTGCATGGCGCCAACTTTAGTTTTTGGTTTGATGGTGAGACGATTCAATGTGGTAAACGCACAGCTATGCTCTTACCCGAAGATAATTTCTATAACTTTCAAGCCATTCAAGAAAGATATACTTTAGCGATACGAGAACTCTATAAAGATCTGAAAAGCCGTTATTCTGAAACCACACTAATGACGGTTTATGGAGAGTTAATGGGGGGAAATCGCCATCCAGCTATAGAGCGTTTGAAAGATGCCATTATGGTTCAAAAAGGTATTTTTTACACCAATCAAAATGAGTTTTATGCTTTTGATATTCGCATTAATAATGAGACGTATTTGAGTGTAGAAGAAGCGAATTCATTATTTGAAAAACACGGATTTTTCTATGCGAAAACGCTGTTAAAAGGAACACTTGCTGAGGCATTAGAGTATCCAAATGAGTTTAATTCTAAAATTTCAGAGTGGCTAGGTTTTCCTTCAATAGAATCAAATATTTGTGAAGGTACTATTATTCGTCCAAACGAACCTCAATTTTTTCCAAATGGCGTTCGAGTGTTGATTAAAAATAAAAATGAGCGATGGTCAGAACGCAAGCAAAAGCGTAAAAATTCTGCTCAAGTAGATAATACACTTTCTGCTGAAGCGACAGGGTTGAAAAGCATTTTGGAGACTTATATTACGGAGAATAGGCTTTTGAATGTCATCAGTAAAATTGGAACAATTGATTTTAAGGACTTCGGAAAAGTAATGGGGTTGATGAATCAAGATATTTTAGAAGATTTCAATAAGGATTACGCTGAAGCCTTTAGTCAATTAGAGAAAAAGGAACAGAAGCGACTTCGTAAATCAATGACACAACCGGTTAGACGATTGATTTTGAATTACTTGAAACAATAGAAATATTAAATATCGAATAAGCCACTCTTGATAGCTATCAGGAGTGGCTTTTGTTTTTGTGAAGTTGTTGAATGGAATATGCTCATTTTGCGGTTAAAATACCTATATTTAGGTTTTATTTCAGGATAATCGGCAATTTTTTACATCGCCATCCGCTTGATGTAATTATGATCTAAATAAACGTGAGCGATAAATCAGCAATGAATCAAAGCACACCATTAACTACTTTTCAAAGACGTTATATTTTTCCCTTCTTAGCGGTTTTGGTTATTATCGCCTCTATATTCGTTTGGTTAATCCTACGTCAGCAAGCCCAACTCCTTGATGCTGAACTTCAAAAAAAAGGTCAAAACATTGTATCAGAGCTTTCTAATAATAGTCAAGTCGGAATTTTACTCACAGATATAGAAGGACTTCAAAGTGTAGTGTATGCTACGGTAACGGGAGATGAAGATGTTACAAAAGCGGCTTTATATACGCTTACAAAGGAGTTACTAGTATCGAGCGATAGTAGTTTAAACATTGAACAGTACGGCGGTCGGCAAGAATCAGTTCATAATTTAGGAGAATCTTGGTTGATTATTCATCCGGTTGTAGATAGAATTGATACGTTAATTGGTACAGCTGTAATCGAATTATCGAGGGAGCGAGTCTTTACAATGATGGAAGAGGCTGCAACAAAGTTGATTTTGACCACAACAATTATTTCGGTCATTATTGCTATAATTGTATATTGGTTGCTGAGTCAAATAAAAGCCCTTGCAGAAATAGAGATAGAACGAGCTAGAGAAATAGAAATAGCATACCGTAAGTTGCAAGAAATGCAAGGTATTCTTAAACGAGCTAATGAGACGCTAGAAGAGCGAGTGAAGGAGCGTACTATCGAACTAGAGAAAACTAATATTGAGCTAAGTCATGTAAACGCAGAGTTAAAAGACTTCGCTTATGTAGTTTCTCATGATTTAAAAGCCCCACTAAGAGCAATTGCTTCATTAACCGATTGGATTATAGAAGATTATAATGACGCCTTTGATGAGGATGGTAGAGAGCAAATGGCGTTATTAAAGAGTAGGGTAGGGCGGATGTATAGCTTATTGGAAGGAATATTGAGGTATTCAAGGATTGGTACGGGGCAAGAGCATTTAGAAATTATCAATTTAAATGAAATTGTAGCCGATGTAATTGATTCTCTATTACCATCCGAAAATTTTGAAATCACCATTGAAAATAAATTACCACAGGTTTATTGTGATAGAACGAAAATCAGTCAAGTATTTCAAAATATTATTAGTAATGGTATAAAATATAACAAT
>CAYLSF010001260.1:0-2536 GCA_964385675.1 uncultured Saprospiraceae bacterium | reverse complement strand
AACAACAGCCGATCTTTTGCTCAAAGCCAATAAATATTACGAACTCAAATTATTCAAAAAAGCAATTCCTGCCTTTAAAGACGTATTAAAAGCGGATCCAAATCAAGGGGATGTATATGGTAAATTGGCAAATAGCTATAGAATGGTCAACAATTATGCAGAGGCGTCAAGTTGGTATTTGAGAGCAGTTCAGTTAGCTAATGCCAATCCAGAATATTTTTTTCAATATGGTTTGGTTTTAAAATCATTACAACAGTACGATCAAGCGAAATTATATTTTAAAGAATTTGCGAAGGTGGATCCGATAAGAGGAAATCATTTTGCCGTAAGTTGTGATTTTGCCAAACAAACCTTAAAGGCTTCTTCATTTTATAGCGTAGCTAATCAAGCGTTAAACTCATCGCATTCAGACTTTGCACCTTCCTTTTATGGCAATCAAGTTATATATGCTTCATCAAGAAGTGATATTAAAAATGGCTCAAATGATGGTAAACCAGGATGGCAAGAAGGATTATTCAATCAGTTATTTTTATCTACGCCATCGGGTAGTGGACAACTGAATCCTCCTACACTGCTTCGTTCTAGTTTTAAAGCTAGAATGAATGAAGCACCCGTTTCTTATACAAAAGACGGTAAGCAAGTAGCTTATACTGGAAATAATTATATAGATGGTATCCGTAAGATACCAGAAGCAGGAGCAAAGTTAAGAATCTACTTTGCTAATGTAACAGCACCTGATCAATGGAGTAAGCCAGAGCCATTTGCATATAATAATCCAGAAAAATATAATACCGCTTATCCATCCTTAAATCCAGATGGAACATTGATGTTTTTTGCTTCTGATATGGATGGTGGATTTGGAGGATATGATATTTATTATTCGGTAAAAAATGGTTCGACTTGGTCTAGTCCAGTAAATTTGGGACCCGAAATTAATACGGCAGGCGATGAAATTACACCATTTTTAGCTGGAGATGTTTTATATTTTTCATCGGATAGGCATTATGGATTAGGTGGTTTTGATGTATTTAGAACAGAAAAAAGTGGCGGATTTTGGAATAAAATTCAAAATCTAGGTAAAGGGGTTAATTCTCCGTATGATGATTATTTCTTTGTGTTTAAAAATTCTAAAAATATTGGTTTTGTTACTTCAAATCGTCCAAATGGAAAAGGTGGAGATGATATTTATAATGTAAAATCAGCGGCTGAAAAAATCGAATTGGCAGTATTAACAGAATCAACTGCTCAACCAATTGTTGGAGCAAAACTGGATTTCTCTAGTTGTGGTGAGTCAATCGCCTACACCAATGTAAATGGTCGATTTAAGTTTTTGGCATTAAAGGGATTAGACTGCAAAGTAAAAATATCTAAAGATGGTTTTGAACCTAAAACTATTAAAGTATCCTCTGCGAATAAGAATCAACGATTAATAGAAGTAAGACTAGCTGCTGATCGACCTTTAAGGGGACAATATGTGGGGACTATCGTAGATGCTGCTACTCAAAAAGCTGTACCTAATGTATTGGTAACGGCTAATAATATGGCTACGCAGCAAACAATGGAAACTTATACAGATAGCAGGGGAATGTATGCTTTCAACTTTGAACCTGCTACAACATATTTAATTCGATATTCAAAATCAAGTTATACGACGACCAATAAAACAATTGATACAGGAGACGGTTCAGATAGAGCTATTTTAGGGGCGCTAGCTTTCGAAAAATCTGCAGTACAACCAGAACCTACTCCAAATGAACCTATTGAAGAGGTAGATAGAGATGTTCCTATGACTAAGAAATTACCGAAACAAGCGTATGAGGTTCAGATAGGAGCATTTTCAAATCCAAATAAATCAAAATTTGATGGATTAAAAAAATTGGGATATGTATATAGTATTCCTAGAGGGAAGATAAAAGTGTATAAAGTTGGAGCCTATAGAACAAAAGCTCAGGCTAATGCTATCAAAAAGCAAATTGCAGCAGCAGGCTTTCCAGATGCTTTTGTAACCGTTAATACAGATCCTAGAATCATTAAACGGGTATTGGTCGGAGGAGAACTCGATGATCCGATTAAAACGGATACAGATACAGATATACCTGATAGCAGGATTCCTCCTGTAAAACCAGGACCTAAACCTCCTAACAAACCTGTAGTAGATAACAAACCATCTACCGTTCCAGGTGTTGTATTCAAGGTGCAATTAGGAGCATATCGCAATCCTCAATATTTTGATAGTTCAAAAGTTAATGACTTAGGAACTATTGACTTAAAACCAACAAGCAAAGGCTTGACACTCATTTTACTGGGAGATTTTAGTAGTTATCAAGCTGCTAAAGCAGTAGTAGGACAAGTTGAGGGTAGAGGTTTACCAAAACCAATTGTAGTGGCGTATAAAAATGGTGAAAAAGTAAAACTAAGTAGTGTTTTATAATATGGCAGATGGTTAACAATTTGCCTTGTATTTATAAGTATTAAGTACAATAGTTGACTCCTAATTGCTTATTATTTAATGAGTAATTAGGAGTTATTTTATTTT
>CAYLSF010001259.1:0-2540 GCA_964385675.1 uncultured Saprospiraceae bacterium | reverse complement strand
CTTTTACCTCTCAACTTCATTACTATATAGTATGTCTATTTATCATTATTTTTTTGATTCAAATTAAAAGGATAAAGGCCAAGACAATATTTCACCATTACAATTTGTTTTCTACATCAAAACAACAAAACTATGCGACAACTCACGTTTATTATTTTATTATTCAGTATTTCAACTACTATTATAGCTCAAAAATCACAATCTATTGATTTCGAAAAACAATATGAATCACGCATTAAAAAAAGTAAAATTAATGGAATCTATATCCCTTATGATCTTGGGGATTGTTTTGTCCAATTAAATAAATTAATCAGTAGAGAAGCGAAAGGACAGTTCAAAGCTGCACCTGAACAGGTAGTTGCTAAAAAATTACATTATAGTTTAGGGCGTTGGATTTGGCATAATTGGGGATTTTATGGAGGGTCTCGTCTATCGGTTTATCTAAATAAAGTAGGTATCAATCATCCTGAGGATATGTCAACTTTCCTCATTATTACTTATCATCGCTATCTAAATAAAAAACCAATCAAGGTAAAAGAGTTAGCTGAGGAGATTAGAGCGAAGCGAGATAAATTACGCAAGAAAAAATCAGAACCTACACAGCATAGGTAGTAAAATATTAGGTAGTAGGTAGTAAGTATTAAGGACTTACTGCCTATACCCCGTAAAAAAAAGGATTTCCCGTTCAATAATCTCATTAGCGAGGAGAGAGAGTCAAATAATCTATGGTTAAACAATATCGCTAAATCAATTATGTACAGCAAATCCTTTGTAAAATAATACATTACCTCAACACACTTTTTAGAGTGTTCTCAATTTTTAAAATTGTGGGTGTTCTCTAAAAAAATGTCTTTCCAACATACTTTCAGAACATATCTTTGTTCTCTTTGAAAATCCTCGACTCTTTTGTCAAAGATGGAAATGGTGTTTTTTCCTTATGTTGTTATTACAAATTTAGTACGTATTCTTTAGACTATCTAATGCGTCACCCCCCTAACTATTTAATGTAGCTTTTGCTAGGTTTAACGTTTCCTTTCATTGATTTAACGTGAGTCAGTTATTGGTTGTCCGTTGTCAGTTATTTAGTTAAATTTACATCTGAAAGGGACAAGACTTTATTGTACATTACTTTCAACATCACTTTCATTTTATGAATTACTGTTTAAAACAACTAGCAAACTGTCTGCTAAACAAGCAAACTCGCAACTTGCAACATGAAAATCAATGATTTAAAAAATTTGAATATTCAAAAAGGGATAACTCAACCTAGTGCGGTTAATCGGAAGTTTAAACGGAAGAAACGCCGACAACGTACATTGGATGAGTATGTAACCGCTATTCTAAAAGGGGATCGAGTTACTTTAGGTCAAGCGATTACCCTAATTGAAAGTTCAAAAACCGATCATCAAATCTTAGCTCAACAAATTGTTGAGCGTTGCTTACCACACTCAGGACAGTCTATTCGATTGGGCATTACGGGAACACCTGGGGTTGGAAAAAGTACATTTATAGAGGCATTAGGAACACATTTAACTAGCAATAGTAAAAAATTAGCGGTATTAGCCGTTGATCCAACGAGTCAAGTAACGGGAGGAAGTATTCTAGGCGATAAAACTAGAATGGCTAAATTATCTATTGATAATAATGCTTTTATTCGTCCTTCTGCAGCAGGCGAGACGCTAGGCGGTGTAGCTCGAAAGACGAGAGAAACCATCGTATTATGTGAAGCCGCCGGTTATGATACTATATTTATAGAGACTGTGGGGGTTGGGCAATCTGAAATTGCTGTACATTCAATGGTGGACTTTTTCTTACTATTATTATTACCTGGAGCTGGAGACGAACTGCAAGGTATCAAAAGAGGCATAGTAGAAATGGCAGATATGATAGCCATCAACAAAGCAGATGGCAATAACTTACACAAAGCTAAATTAGCTCGTAGAGAATATAAAAATGCTTTACACTTATTTCCGCCTAAAGAAAGTGGTTGGATTGCTAAAGCTCTTATCTGTTCTGGTTTAAGTGGTTTCGGTATTGATGCGATTTGGGAATACATTGAACAATATCAGGCACTCACCCTAGAAAGCGGATATTTCAGCCAACATCGTCAACAGCAAGCAAAATATTGGTTACAAGAAAGTATTCAAGGACAACTCAAGCAACTTTTTGAAAATCATGAATCGGTTAAATCACAATTTATTGATTTTGAACAAGCTGTTTTACAACATAAAATTTCTCCTTTCAAAGCAGCTCAAGCTTTAATTGATAGCTTTTTGGATAAAAAATAGATAAAACCCTATCATCCTTCGTCTAACATAATTGCCATTTCATTTAAATATTCCTAAATTGTAGCTGTATTTAGAGTATGTTTAAATTTTAACTGTTTGAAAACTACGATTTTATCAATCTGCCTGTAAATCAACTCAGTCGTTTGACCCACCAAACTCCTTCTTTGATTTGCAGCCTGTACTCAACTTGATTGGGTAGCAGAACAATAAACTCCTAATTTTCAATTTATTAAATTTTTAAACATACTCTTA
>CAYLSF010001258.1:0-2543 GCA_964385675.1 uncultured Saprospiraceae bacterium | reverse complement strand
AAATAAATCGTATAGAAAGGTGGCATCGTATTATGTGCTTGGTCCCCACCTACTGAACTAGAAGTGAAAGTTTTAGATGGAGGATTACTAGCAGGTGGATTGCCTATATCCGAATAAACATTACCACTTCCATTTTCTTCACCTTCACGATAAGTAATAGTGACATCGTGACTATGGTTTGGCATTTCGTTGGTCGTCAATTGATGTGTTTCTTCACCACCGGTAGAACTCAAAGTGTGATTAGTTGCACCATTTTCATTGCTTTGACCGACACCTAAAGGCATACGACCGTTGAAGTTAGGCAGCGTTGTACTTCCTAAAACGGTAGCTAATTCTGGATAAGTCGCTGAACTGAATGTAGAACCATCGCAAATAATCCAACCAGCAGGCGGAGTTGCTGTTGCCCACATTTGAATAGTACCGATGGGAACACCAACATTTTGCCAAGAGGTATTACCGCTACCATCAGAGACTAATACTTCTCCACTATTCCCATTGTCAGTAGGCAAGGCATAACTATTACTGATTTTTACACTTTGGTCATTGCGTAGTGTTAAAGTTTTTTGGTTATTGACAAAGAAATCCATTTTGTAATCATCTGCATCTGGTGTTCCTATGACTACTTTATTTGTATTTGTGATTTTATTGAATGTACCAGAACCTTGAAAGCGTATTTCAGGAGAATTTGAATTTAAATCAAAATTATCAATTAGTGTAAGTCGGTTATTCTCGACCAATATTCTTTCATATCCTCCTATATCAAATCGGATTTTATCTTCATCTGCACTTTCTTCTACTTGAATTTTCGTATCGTTGTCGGTATCTTGTATAAGCATACTTTCGAATGTTGTCCAACTAAGTGAACCACTTCCATTTGTTTGTAAAACTTGATTAGCTGTACCGTCTGTAATTGGAAAAGAAAAAGCATTATTGATATTCAAAGTACCGTTGATGCGTAATAAGTCATTATCAAATTCACCGTAAATCAGTGGTGTAGTAGATTTAGAACTTTCGATGTATAGCTTATGAGAACCTGTTTCGTCATGTCCTGCTTGATTACCAATGAAAACATTAAAACCACCTTGCATATTAAAACCCGCATTTGAACCAATCACAACATTGCTGTCTGCATCATAAGAAGAAGAACCTGCACCTGCTTGAAAGCCAAGAAAAACATTGTTTATTCCTGCATTTTGAAACTTTCCTGCTTCAAAGCCCAAACCTACATTGCGTCCGCCTGTTGTGGTTAATAATGCTCTTGTACCAATCGCTGTATTAGCAAATCCATCCGTCTGCTCTCTCAATGATTGATAACCAATAGCTGTTACACTTGAAGTGGTATTTTTTGCTGCTGCTTCTGAACCAACTACTGTACAGTTAGCAGAACTTTGACCAGAATTACCCATTGCGTTGTATCCAATATAAACATTATTGAGACCTGTGCTTATATTTTTTCCAGCATAATAACCAATTGCCACATTTCGATTAAGTGTTAAATCATCATTTAATCCAGCATCTTGACCAATAAAAACACTAAGTCCGGTATTAAAAACTTGCAATCGACCATTATTCATTCTAAAGTACTCTGTTCCACTTAAATCAAAACGAATAATATCTTCATCAACGCTTTCTTCGACTTGGATTTTGGTATCGTTATCTGCGTCTTGTAGGATAGTATTACTAAATGATGTCCAGCTAAGCGAGCCACTTCCATCTGTTTTTAAAACTTGATTGGCCATACCATCTGTGGTTGGAAAAGAAAAAGCATTATTGATATTTAATTTACCGTTGATTCGGAGAAGGTCTGTATCAAATTCACCATAAATTAAAGGTGTGGTACTTCCTGAGTTTTCTATAATTAAACGATTATCGCCATTTTGATTACTTCCAGCACTCTTCCCAATTAAAATGTTTCCATTTCCAGTCACGTTAAATCCTGCTCTCCAACCAATTGCTACATTACCTTCAATGTTACTAATAGTAGATAGATTAGTATATAATGCCTGAGAGCCAAGTGCTGTATTATAATTCCCCGTTTTATTATTATTAAACGCAAAATAACCAATAGCTGTATTATAATCGCCAGTTATATTTTCTTTAGCAGTGCTCATGCCCAATGCAGTATTCCTTGTTCCCTGAGTGTTCTTCTGCAAGGTAAACGAACCGACTCCTGTATTAGAATGACCAGAGGTATGACTGGTACCAGCCTGTTCACCAATCATTACATTAAATCCATCAAAATTGGCGTTGAAATCGAATCCTGCATCATTACCAATAAAAATATTTTTTTTATTATTCAATATTTCTATTCGACCACTATCCAAGCGAATAAATTCCGTTCCTCCTAAATCAAATCGAATAGCATCTTCATCTGCACTTTCTTCCACCTGGATTTTAGTATCATTGTCGGTATCCGTTAATGTAGTCGTGAGCGTACCATCTTTGAGTTCTACCCAGCCACCAGACGTGTTGAACCAAAAACTCTCCGTAGTCGTATCAAAAACCAACAATCCCATTGCAGGACTATTGATATTGGTTCGTTG
>CAYLSF010001257.1:0-2546 GCA_964385675.1 uncultured Saprospiraceae bacterium | reverse complement strand
ATCTTATTTTCAATCTTACTTTTGGTAACATGATTTTTATGTTTTGCGGTTTTTGTAAACTATAGAGGGACCATTCCATTTACAACTTCATTAAATAATAATTTAAAAAACCCTGATTTGAGAGCAGCTTGTTTTGAATCATGTAGTACAACTGAAATATCTTGAACAATTTTCCCTAGTTTTCTGTTATTAGCTATAGGTTACCCAGGAATAGCTTTGTTATACTCGTTAGATAATCAATCTTCGTCGGATTTCTATATAAAAGTTATTGGTCATCAATGATATTGAACTTATGAGTATCCTATATTTGCTGATAGCGGCACGTTGAACTTAAGTATTTCTGTTGATAGTAATTTAGTTGAACATAATTTATCTCCACCTAAAATGACTAAAGGGTTTGATTACCAAACTTATACAAATTTTTATTATTTACGACATCCTGAATTTTCTAAAAAATATTTACACGTAGATCACCCTTTAATTATACCTGCCAATATAAATGTAAAATTCATTGTAACGTCGGATGATGTTCTTCATAGTTGAGCAATACCTTCATTAGGGGTTAAGATCGATGCCTGCCCTGGACGTTTAAATCAAATTGAAATTATGAGTAACTTTAAAACTGATCGTATTACTTCAAATTTTGATTATGGTGCATACCGAGGCCAGTGTAGTGAGTTTTGTGGATTAGGTCATGGTTTTATGCCGATTGTAGTTAAAGCGATTGCTTACGAAGATTATTTTAATTTTTTATATAAATATATGTTCTTGTTAGACTACTACGACTGAACTCATGAAAAAGCTAGTTTATTAGCGAAATACTTAGAAGAAAATCACCAAGATCTTTTAATGGCACCAATCGACAGGGAAACATTAACAGAAACTCATGATTTTGTAGACCATAATCAAGAATCAGGTACTAATTCTGCTGATAAGGGGTCAATATTTTCAAAAGAATCAGAAGAGTATAAGGCGTTTCTGGAGTACTATTCAAATTTTTTAAAAAAATACTGTGGCCCATGCCGTAACTCAAATATTAATTTTCGTCATATAAACTTAGAAGAAGATGAATGTATGAAAGATTATTTTGAAAAAATCCAAAAATATATTGATATTAGACTGGAAGCTGACTATAACAGAAAACGTCTAATTGAGGTTTTACAAAATCCGGATCTGATTAAAAAATACTTATACTGTGAAGATCTTTATAAAAAAGCTTTTGAACTGTTTTGTAAATCTGAAGGTTTGGAATTTTATGATTCAGAAACTTTTAAAGAATTACTCAGCTCTGATTGCTTTAGACTTTATTTTAAAACTCCATCATCTTTATCAGAACCTACACAAAACGACTTTGTTACACCCGACGCGGAAAATTTTATAATAGCAACCTATGAACAACCCTTATCTTTTACTTTTGGTTCGGGACATGAAAATGGACCGACCACTCCCAATGGGGGGGGCGCTAATACTGATGCTGAATTTTACCAAGGTGCTAGTAGTCCTTTACTATGGTGAAAATCAAAACCAATAATAACCCCTGATTTATATTTTGATCAGGTGGAATTTAGGCATAATTCATACCAAGGGCCTTATCCGTGAACTTCATTTTACGAGAGAATGGAGGTAGCGTTTAGCCGTAGAGGTCCTGTCGGTTTACAGCCTATGCATTATTGGTGGGAGAATCCGATTAAAGTATTGGATTTTCCTCGATTTAACCCTAAGACCCATTACATAGGGGGGGTGCCGCAAGTTACTTGGGGCAGTATGGCACCTCGGGAGTGGGAACGTATTCCTGGTATGCTTTTTTATCCGAAAGAATGGCCCAGCATACCTAATCTTAGGCCAATAAAAGAAACTACTGAAAATCATATGTCAATGGATTCGTCTAAAGTAGTGGACTGGTCTAAGGTAGAAGGTCTACGGAATACGTATGAAGAACTGGGTATTATTTCATTTGATAGGCGTTACACTCACAGCCTTGATAATTGAGATAATTTACCAGACCCTATGGTATCAGATGCGGATTTACTTCTTAAGGAGAAATTGAAGTTATTCAAAAAAAGTTCAACCCATCAATATTCCAACTTTATACAAGATCATAAAACATCACGTTTTATGAGAATGATTAAAGATAGGTACGAGAGTCCTAAGATCACACGAAATTCTCAACAAGTAAACTGATTACGTCCTACCTATATTGTTAATTTTTCTCCACTACAAAGTAATGAAGATTTTTTAAACACCCTACATAATTACGAAGTACCGGAAATAGAATGTATTCTGGTAAAGGTATATGATCAGCCGTTGTCATTTACCTTCGGTCCGGACCATGAAAGTGGGCCGACCACTCCCAATGGGGGGGGACAATAATGCTGGTACTGAATTTTACCAAGGTGCTAGTAGTCCCTTATTGTGGTGAAAATCAAAACCAATGATGACACCGTATTTATATTTTGATCAAATGGAATTTAGGCATAATTCCTACAACGGACCTTATCCGTGAACTTCATTTTACGAGAGAATGGAGGTAGCGTTTAGCCGTAGAG
>CAYLSF010001256.1:0-2554 GCA_964385675.1 uncultured Saprospiraceae bacterium | reverse complement strand
TTAATATTAAAGTCTTATCCATTTATTTTTCTTTAATATTTAATAAAAAATTGATTCAATAATTGATAAAAATGCTCTTATTATAAATTTATTTAAAGTGATTTTGCTCACTATTTGGAGTGAATAGTCAATATGTTATTTTATATTAATATGCTCAGAAATGAGGGGAATAGCAAAGTAAGTATGGTATAATGAGTTAAATGAAAAACAACTTTTTATATCATGGAATTTAGGGTTGAAAAGGAATTAACAATATTCGTAGGTGTAATTGTGTAGGATTTTGCAGTTCGCTGACAAGTCATCGATAAATACCTTATCAGCGAACTATAATTCTCATTTTTATTACTCTTCCTTATTATCCATCAATTCGATTTGATAATTTAACAATCGTTTTTTATGCTCAAAATATCCTTTAGATAGCATTTGAGCATAGTTATTTAGTGCGGTGAATAGAATGGATAAATTATTTTCAAAATAGCGTTGTCTTCCAAAATAGTCCCACTTTTTGGAAAGGTATAATTCAAAGTTCTCTTTTATATCAGGTGTCATCTGTTCTGCATACGTCTTGTTGTCCAACATCGCTTTGATACCTTCTTTCAGTTGAGTTTCTAAGGGTCTTATTTGGTAAAAGTTAGATTCTATTTCCTCTATAGAAAGGGAATAATTAATAAATTGTAGGTTTCCTTCTAGCCTTCTGTAGAGTCCATACTTAGTCTCCCATTCTTTATCTAATTCAAAGATAGTAGCATAAAGGTGCTCTAATTGAGGAATTTTATATTGTACTTTCTCTTGCTTTAAGCATAACTCAAATATCTTTAGGTCGTTTGCTGTAATTTGCTGATTGATATCCGCCAACTCTTTTTTAAGCCGCTCGGTCAATTTTCGACTTTCCTTTCTTTGATATTTTTGACCATCATAGTCAAAAGTCTTAACCGCAATTGCCTTACTTGTAATTTGTTCTAAGGTGATAATATCTTTTTCTAAAGAGCGAGCCGTGTAAACCAAATCCACATTTTTATCAGAAAATAAGGTTTCAAAAGAAGTATCATCTTCTGATGGTTTAGCCGTTTTTAGCTCAAAAAATCGTGGATTTTTATCATCATAATAACCATTATAGATTTCTGGAAACGAGTTGTTTAAAAAATCATTTTCGTACCCTACTTTAAATTCCTCAAATGGAATGGCTGATGTTTTATCAGTATATTCTACTTGTTTAAATATTCTATCCGAAAATAATTTTTGAAGGTTTTCTATATTTTTGAAAACGGTATTTGCAGGAGCGTCTCCATCATTTATTATCTGAATATTTCCTTGTTCCAACCGTTCAATTCTATCCGCCACACTAGGGTGTGATGCCCACTGATTTTTGATAATCAATTTTGATTTATTAAACTTATTCAACGCTTCTAATGAGACAGCCGGTAAGTTATTTTCAATAGGGATTTCATTATAATTAGCTAAATAATTCAGTACAAACGAATGTTCCTTATACACATTATCACTCACTAAATTTTCTTTCATTTTGCCTTCGTAAAAGGAAAAAACTTGGTTCAAGGCATGATCAGCTAGCGATAAACGTAGTAGAGAGGTCTTTAAGGGTTCAAATCCTGTAACATGAGCCGCAATTTCATCTGCATGAAATTCCATTTCTCTTGATAATGCCATATAGCTTTTATTAACGATATTATACAGTCCTCTCAAAATCCATTGAATAAATTCAATAATTTTTATGGCAATAAGAACAAAAATCGTAATGTAATCGCTAATGCTGCCCCATCGTTGTATAAGTCGCTCATAGGATTCATTATCATATAGCATATTAAAAATGACTTGATTCACATTATAGACATAACTGCCCACCTTCATCGTCTTTTGTGAAAAATGTCCAAACTCGTGCGATAAGATGGCTTTTAGCTCAGATTTTGATACCGTATTGACCAAACCTAATCCAATTTGAAGATTTTTTCTTATTGGGAAAAACATACTCCAAAAGCTGGAGTCATAAAAAACGGCTGCATTAACGTTAGATGATAAATAGACTTTTTTAGGAAATGAAGTATCTACTTTTTCCACTATTTCATCAATCATACTAAACAACGCTGGTTCGTCTTTTCTTTTTATTTCGTGCAAGTGCGAGCGATCTACTTTATGGAACTTGAACATAAATTTGAGTAAAAATATCAATACTAGAATCCCCATACTTGCTAACCCTAACCCCAATACAATCGTAATAAAATGCGGTGCTGCTGTAATCATCATCAATCCTCCATACATACAAGCGACCGTCAATCCTGTAGCTAAGGCCAAAATGACTAAATAAGTAAGTACAAAAAAGATAATTGCTACAATTGCTCTAGTTGTTTGATTTTTAAATTCTGGAGTAAGTTGTATATCTTCTATTTTCATTGTGCAGTAATTTAGGTTTTATCAAATTTTAGTGTGAAATGGATATTTGACTTTGAAAACCAATGATTTTCAAAGTCAGATTTTTGGTCTTAACATTAGACTTTATAATAAGATTCCTAGACTATTAATTTCAATACTGAGTTATTAT
>CAYLSF010001255.1:0-2557 GCA_964385675.1 uncultured Saprospiraceae bacterium | reverse complement strand
CTTACTATGAGGCAACTGTTGTATCAGCATCGGATTATTATCCATTTGGGATGTTGATGCCGGGAAGGAAGTATAATGATGGAAGTTATAGATACGGGTTTAATGAAATGGAGAAGGATGATGAGATGAAGGGGAATGGGAATTCTTATGATTTTGGGGCAAGGTTACATGATAGTTGTATTGGAAGATTGATTGGATATAGTCAAGATATCGGATAGGCAGTCATGAGAAGTAATCATAAAACATCACACCATAACCTTAAAAGATAAAATACTTAATAGATTCATGCTATTTAAATTATTAGTCCTTAATCAAATGATTTAAAATTTCATACTTTTGCAGTCCTTTTAGAATTTAATGAAGTTATGATGGTAATAGTAGCGGGAACTAATAGAAGAAATAGTCAAGCCTTAAAATTTGCTCAATATTGTGAGGCACGATTAAAAGAGAAGGGAATTGATACCCATTTATTAGCTTTAGAAGATTTGCCTACAGATATTTTTCATCCTGATTATTATGATGCACCAGACACATCATCCAAACTGATACAGTTACAAGATGATGTTATCATTCCGTCTAATAAGTTTTTATTTGTTGTGCCAGAGTATAATGGTGGAATGCCAGGCGCTTTGAAGTTATTTATTGATGCACTTTCTGTTCGGAAAATAGATGAAAATTTTAAAGGAAAAAAATCTTGTTTGATTGGAATCGCTTCGGGTAGAGCAGGTAACTTGAGAGGGATGGAGCACCTCACGTCTATCTTGAATTTTATGGGAAGTATTGTCATGCCAAATCGTTTACCAATTTCTCAAATTTATAAATTAAAGAAAGATGGAACATTGGTAGATAAGGGGACAATAGAGGTGATAGAGCAACAATTAGAGGATTTTATTAGATTTTAACTTTTTACTAAGAGACGGATCATTACTTACAAAGTCATATTATTGAAAATATATTATTTTTTTGTGTAATGGATAATATTTTACAATTAGAATCTGTTTTGATAAAAAAATTACGCATCACATAGGACGAAATCAAAATCATATTCGTTGTTTTGTGGTCTTGTTTACTGAAAGTGAACGTTTTTTTATAAGTCATTAAACTAAACTGAGAAGATTAGGACAAATGTTTTTGGTTTTAAACTGATAATTTATATCTCAACTATAACTGATATAAATTAGCGACGTAAAGGTTTATTTTTTAAAATTAAATTAGTTATTAATTATTATGAAGAACATGATTAGAGGTCTATACTTAGCTTTAACAATGTTATTATTGAGTGCTTCTATTACTACAGCACAAACAACTATCGCTTACATTGATGCAGAGGCAATTATTCAAGAGATGCCAGAGTTTAAGAAAGCTAGAATTGACGTAGAGGCACATGCTAAACAACTGCAAAAGTCATTAGAGGGAAAGCAAGAAAAACTTAAAGCTTTCGCTTTAGACTATGCTCAGAAAAAACAACAAGGTGTATTGAGTCCAAAGCAAGAATATGAAATGGATTCTACTTATAAAGTAATGAATGCAGAACTACAGAAAGAGACTCAAAATGCACAGCAAAACTTAGCAAAAAAGGAAAATACTTTGATGACTCCTGTCTATGAAAAGTTTAACTCTACGCTTAAAACTGTAGCTACCGAAAAGAAATGGAGTTATATTGCGGATAAGAAATTATTCTTATATTTAGAGGGAGGTGTAGATGCTACTACAGATGTTAAAAGTAAATTAGGCTTATAATTTGAAATTTAATTCAAAGAAAAAATTGCTCTTCAGGGATATTTGAGGAGCAATTTTTTTTGACCACTTTTATTAATTAGGAAAATAGTTCAACCATAAATTTTAACACTATGAAAATCATAAATAAACTTACATTTTTATTTTGTATGTTGTGTTTATTGGGTACAGTTACATTGTCTGCACAGACAACGGTGGCGTATATTGATGCAGAAGCTGTAATACAAGAAATGCCTGATTTTAAAAAGGCTAGAATTGATGTAGAAGCTCATGCTAAACAATTACAAAACGCATTGGAGGCAAAAGCTAAAAAAGTACAAGATTATGCAGTTGACTTTCAAGCTAAATTTGATGCTAAAGTTTTGAGTCCAAAAGTTCAATATCAAATGGATTCTACACTAAAAGCCATGCAAGCAGAATTACAACAGGAACAGCAAAAAGCTCAACAGAACCTAATGAAAAAGGAGAATGACTTGATGAAGCCTGTTTATGATAAGTTTAATGCAGCATTAAAAGCAGCAGCAGTAGAGAAAAAATGGAATTATGTGACGGATAAAAAGTTGTTTTTATATATGGATGGAGGTATAGATGCTACCGCTGATGTAAAAGCTAAACTTGGGATATAAAAGTTAGTGATTAGTAATTAGTTGCTTAGTGAATTAGTTTTATAGATAAGAAAAGTCTCCTTATACAAGTATGTATAAGGAGACTTTTTTATTAAAGGATGTTTTTCATTGAGCGATTCCAATTGATATTAGTAGTTCGTAAAAGCTATGATTAATCTTCATGGGATAAATTTCAAAATAAATAAAAACAAAAA
>CAYLSF010001254.1:0-2559 GCA_964385675.1 uncultured Saprospiraceae bacterium | reverse complement strand
CATATGATTTTAAATTTATAAGTTGATTAATAATTGATAAATCAAGACAATACTGTGCTATACTTTTCTCTTGTATTTACACTACAAATTTCAAGTAAAAATATTGAGTTTGCTTTCTGATATAGTTCATTCAATCGCTTTTTTGGGTCAATTGAAGAGTTAACAAGAAA
This sequence comes from uncultured Saprospiraceae bacterium, assembly GCA_964385675.1. Classification (GTDB taxonomy): domain Bacteria; phylum Bacteroidota; class Bacteroidia; order Chitinophagales; family Saprospiraceae; genus CAYLSF01. The sequence continues at coordinate 2,389 of CAYLSF010001254.1, read as the reverse complement.
GTGATTTTAAGTTATTAGGAAAGTTGATTTAAGTAGTTTATTCAATACGATGAATAGGAAAATCCTTGTAGTCGAGAGTTTGAAAGAATCAAAAAGGGAATTGCTGGTTTATATGAAGGTAACCCATGCTGAACAATTACTAGACTCTTGATTAAACCACTTTTAAAAGGATTTAGGGGTATTATGTTGATAAACAGTAAATTAGAGCCTACGCTAAAGACAGACTTAAATAGAACTCAAAAATAACTTCTGAATTTAATTGGACTTAATTCATTTTGTTATCATGATTTGTGGACTTAATTCCAAATGTTTTTTTACGATTATTTTTTAGCAAAACTTAAGATCAACGGTGGAAATATGATTTAAATTAGTCAGCAGTTTAAATAATTGCTATTTATTTGTCTAGTAATCGCCTATGATAATTGATTTGTCCTAAATGATAGGTTAGGTGACTGTGTATATGAATTAATGTGTAGGAGGTACTTGTTGGTTTTTTCCAAATCACAACAGGATACATTCCTGTAAATAATGCTGGCGTCACGGTATTCAAAGCGGTATTAATAATTTTAATAGTTTCGTCTATTTCGGCAAGCATTTGTTGTCTATCCACGTTTTTTCCAGTAAACTCAAATGGTCGATTTCGGACATAACCGATATTTCCCAATCCATTTCCAATATAGGTTTTTAGATTTCCAATAATATGTAAACAAAGGTTTCCTCCTGAGTTTTTAATGTTATGCTCCGTTTCCCAAAGGATAGTTTCGCTTTTATAAGCAGCGATTTCTGCTTTCAATTTATTTAAATCTCGAGTGTATAATTCTTTTAATGCAGTTATAATCATACGGTCTAGTAATTTACTATGAATATAGGAATTAATTAATTCCTATATTCATAATGATTAAATTCAATCTTAAATAAATCTACAAACTATTCATCTATTGTATAATTCAATTCCTATTTCATATTGAACATTATAGCCTTAGCTTAATCAACTTATCCCATTTTGTAAAAACCTCAAAGTCAAAACGTCACCTTCATCCAACGTTTCCCATTCTTTCCATAGTTGCTGAAATAAATCTCGAATCTGTTCCAATTCGATAATAGAAATACGCATTGGAGAACAATTATTTTCTTTAAAACAAGCCTGTAAAGTTGCATTAAAATCTGTTAAAAGCTTACTGTCTGCCATTTCAGTTGTTAGTAGGTTGACAATATATTCTATCTGTATAGCTTGTATAGGTAAGTCTGGACGAAGATGCTTCGGTAATTCAAAGTCATGAATATTGATACCCTTGGAAACCATTCCATAAAAGCCCTCAGTTAGGTTAAGCGTATGTTCTACCGCATAATGTGCTAAATCATGCATGACCATAAAAGGCATCATATTCGTATATGTTATGGTCTCATCATTCCGCTGACAATGTAAAGTTGGATTTTTACCTCGGTGTTTTTGAAATGTAATTTTCATTTTTAGATTTTTGATAATTGACTTTCGACTTCCTTGATGAGGTGGATTCGATTGTCGAACGTCAAAAGTCAAAAGTCACTAATAAAGTATGATTTACGTTAAAAATACAATATTAGAAAGGGTTTTAGTTCAAAAAAAATTAGCAATTCTATATTTTTTGATAAATTAGCTCTTTATATTTTAATAAACTCCCAATAAAACCGATTATTTATTGTTATTTTAATAAAAAGCGAATTGATGAGTAAACATTTAGATATAGACAAATTAGATAAACAGATATTATCTGTGCTAATGAAGGATGCCAAAACCCCTTATACGGACATAGCCAAACAATTATATGTTTCTGGAGGTACGATACATGTTCGTATGAAAAAATTAGAACAGCTCGGTATAGTGAAAGGAGCAAATCTAACGGTAGATTATGCCAAGTTAGGATACGATATCTCTGCCTTCTTAGGTATCTATTTAGATAAAAGCTCGTTGTATAGTGAAGTAGCGGGTGAGCTTAAAAAAATACCTGAGGTAGTTGGGGCACACTATACAACGGGTTCATATAGTATATTTGCAAAAATAGTCTGTAGAGATACTAAGCATTTAAGGCAAGTGCTACATGATAAGGTGCAGCACATTAAGGGGATTCAACGTACGGAAACCTTTATTTCATTAGATGAAAGTATCAATAGACCTGTACAAATGATTGACGATGATGATACTACGGATTACCGATTAGAATAAAAAATTGAATATGTTTATCATTAATTTTTAAGTTCATTTTATAATTTTATTTCCAAGTTTATTAATTCTTGGATCTCATAAGCTTCGAAATTATGATAAGAAGTGAGTTTATAGGTAAAGTATTAGCTCACCTAAGTTTGAGGTGAAAATAGTTTGTATTTTGATGATTCATAGTTTAATACTGGG
>CAYLSF010001253.1:0-2560 GCA_964385675.1 uncultured Saprospiraceae bacterium | reverse complement strand
CATGAAGTAGCTTGGCAGCAATTTTTAGTGGCTAATCCTGTTTTTGAAAAGCCATTAACGCTAAATTCAGTAGAGACTTACGGTGATTTAGCTAGTTATGTATTTTTTAAAAGTTCCAATGATTTTAAAATTAATATTGATAAGAAATCTAGATATTTAAGAATCGTAGATAATAATTCAATATTCGGTAAAATCTACCCCAATATCTGGCGAGCTCCTACAGATAATGATGACGGTGGTAATCCAATTCATCAAAGTTTTGGTGAGCAATGGCGAAGTAAGGGGTATAATAATATGGCGGTCGAAAATGTAAAGATAGACGTTAAAGAAGAATCGGATAACTTAAAAAAAGCTATTGTAACAGGTAATCTAGTCGGTAAAAACAGTCAATTCGATTTTACTACGACTTACAAGTTTAGCGGCGATGGACAAGTCTATGTTCAAAATCGCTTAGAGCGTCATAAGATATTATCGGAATCTTGGTGGAATATTATTCTAGGGTTAGGGTTTGCTTGGGCGATTTGGTTTTTATTAAATCGAATAGTTCGATTTTATATTCAATCCAAATTTTTTAGAAATCTACTCTTGGGATTAAAATATCTTGTTTTAATCATAATGATTATTGGGACTCTTATAACAGGTTTTTTAGCGTGGTCGGATTATAATACCATTACTCCCTTACCCAAAGTCGGTTCAGAATTTCAATTCAGTACAGAATATCAAGACCTACAATGGTATGGCAATGGTCCCGATGCTACCTATCCTGATCGTAAAGAAGGAGGGCGAATTGGTTGGTACAAAGGAACAGTAGAAGACCAACATATTCCATACATTATGCCACAGGAAAACGGTAACAAAACCAAAACTAGATGGCTAGCCCTTACCAATGCAGATAGCAAGGGGCTTTTGATTATGGGGGATAATTTAAATTTTAGCGTATCTGAATATACAACAAGCGACTTGACCACAGCTAAACATGCTAGGGATTTAAACAATGTAGATTTGATTACTGTCAATGTGGATTATAAACAAGCAGGTGTTGGTGGTGACAACAGTTGGCAACCTCGTACCCACGAGATTTATCAACTCAAGGAAGAAGTTTATGAATGGTCATACCGAATGCGGTTAATTGATTTAAAGCAAGAAAATATTGAGGATATTTGGTTGACCAAGTCGGAGTTTTAGTGGATTAGTGGATTAGTGGATTAGTGGATTAGTGGATTAGTGGATTAGTGGAAGTTATTGGACATTTTTTAAATGTCCAATAACTTAATAAATTTTTCAGTTTATATTGTAAACTGCCCCACAGCTTTTTCGCAGCCCTCCCAATTTGTATTTATATTCGCATCATTATACAAATAATCCTCTGGCACTAATAAATCAGGATAGCCTGTCCATCCTGCGGTAGGACCGTAGAAATTTCCAGATTTAGCCTCAGGATCTATCGCTGCTCGGATAATACCTGTTGCACCATCTTCAGCCGTTTGTGCCCGATTCATTAAAGGACTATTATTTTCCATTCCACCATCAATAGCCGTAGTTACTTGCAACTGCGTCAACGCCAAACCAGGATGTGCCAATAACGCTTTCACATTAGAAACACCTGCTTCCTCTAGTTTCTTTTTTAATCCATAGGTGAAAGCGGCATTTGCTAATTTAGTCTGATGATACCGTGACCATCTAGGGCCTCGAAAACTTTGATTTTCTTCCTCCGTTCCATCACCACCTAAATTACCACCTTTGGCTTCAAAATATTGAGCTTCCAATGGAGGACCTAAGCGAGCCATAGAGGAATGATTCACCACTCTACCTTCCTCGCTTTTCTTCAATAATGGAAATAATTCTTTGGTAATTAGAAAATGTGAAATAACATTGGTTTGCATTTGCACATCATAGCCATCTCCTGTCGCATAATCTTTTAACGCCATCACTCCTGCGTTATTGACGAGTACATCTACTTTGTCATATTTAGAACGAAGGGTATCCATTGCACCACGCACACTTTCAAAACTTTGCAAATCGCAAGGAATCCAATCAAAAGCACCTGCTGGAACAGCTTCTTTTAATTGCTCCAAAGATTTTTCTGCTCGCTCACTCTTTCTATTTAAAAGAATTACGGTTGCCCCTTGTTTAGCTACTTCTCTAGCGCATACATACCCTGTTCCACTCGTTGTACCCGTGATGGCAACCACCTTTCCTGTCATATCTTGACCGTGATTTTTAATCACCTCTTCAAGGTGAAGCGTTTTAACTTGATTAGTCATGTAAAATTTTGTTTAGAACGAAAAAATTCAGTTTTAACAATATTAAGGGGGATAAAAATATTTTTGAACCCTGTCTGCCGACAGGGTTCAGAAAATACGTATAAAGGTTACTCAATCTTTTTGTAAGCCCCTCTTTAATTTTAATAAAATCACTATTATAACACCTTATATTTTAAAGTAGTTTGAATGATTTTGTCTTAAAAATGGATAATTATTTCATAAGAAGTCAAAATCTTTCATGCTTCAATTAAGTTTTAAAAATTAGCCATCTAAACAGAGAAAGAGAAGAAAAAAGA
>CAYLSF010001252.1:0-2563 GCA_964385675.1 uncultured Saprospiraceae bacterium | reverse complement strand
ATATCCTTTTACATTCACTCAAAACACGGAACTTTTCAAAGAACCATATTTCATTATAATTTGAACCAAATTCATGCTAAAATTAGAATTAAGTAAAATACCGTTTTATGTAATCAATATGGAAAAAGATCAAGAAAAACGGTTGTATATAAAAGGACAATTGGAAGAATTAGGTTTACAATATGAATTTGTACCTGGCGTAAAAGTCAATCCTCACCCAATAGGTATTGCACTCTCACACCTAAAAATTCTCAATAATGAAAAATTTAAGCTACCCTTCGTTATTTTAGAAGATGATTGTCGATTTTTCTTTGATAGGATACAAAAAATCATAGAATTACCTGATGCAACCGATGGTTTTTATTTAGGACATTCTTCTTTTGGTGTACAAGAAAGACCTCAAAAGGGTATTCGATGGGGGAAACATGATGGAGTTAAATATGAAATATATAATAATCAGTATTTAAGAATACATTCGATGCTAGCACGACACGGGATAATGTATATTTCTGAAAGATTTAGAACAAATGCCATCAATGCCAATGTAAAAGCCTTAACCTATTATGAAGGTAATTTTCCAGGGGATTTAGCTTATGCCGCAATTCAATCGAATCATGTTTTATTATCCCCTCACCAACCCTGGTGCTATCAAAGCGAATTGTTTTGGGGAAATTGGTTAGCAACTAAAAGATCTATTCTTGACATTAAAGACGGGTTAGTCAAAAAACTTTGATATTGATAACGTTTTGAAAGTTTTCGTCATTTAAAGGTAGATAGTTTGGATATTTTTCTTTGACTATATGATATACCATCTGAGCTTTTTCTAAAGGTAAATGCTCTAATCTGATATGAATATAATCTTTATCTAGTTTTTTAATAATATCCTCACGGGTATCGGAAATGATGATTTTAATCAAAAAATCATCCAAAATTTTATATGCTTTACACATCAAACCTATTGCAATATCATCAATAAGATCATACCTTATTAGATGTTTTTTATCAATAATATTGTTTAATTCATGCTTATTTAGAAAATATCCACAACCCGAAATAAACGTATTTCCCTCATAATCGTCTAGTTCACCCAGCGTCTTAATACTTTTAGTAGGACCTATTAATCCATAATAAATTAAATTCTCTCTCAATGCATTGTGCCAAACATACGCTCCAGAATAAATAATATCATTTGCTTGAATATATGCCTCTAGTTTATCTAAATTAAGCAGAGAAGAGAGATTAGTACGAAAAATAATATCAACTTTATCTTTTAATAGCTCAAAAGCATATACCGTTTTGCTTAAAATAGTAGGTATTCTACTATCTGTTTCTTTTTGACTTATGAAATTATTATAAATACTATTCCCATCAACAATTATGTTGTCTCTAATATTTTCATAGCCAACAAGACTCATATTTCTATCAAAAAGTAAGTAAATTGCTATGTTAGATTTATACTGATTTGTATAGTTAATCAAATCTATCCAGTAAGTATTGATATAGTGCTTATAAACTAGCTGCTTGAATGAAGCAATTACCAATATTGCGATTTTTTTCATAAAAAATTAAATCTGATTAACCTGTTTATCTATCCATTGATAAGTCTTCATTAGACCATACTGAAGCGGTAAACTGGGTTTCCATCCTAATTTTTCTTCAATTAATCTATTATCTGAATTTCTACCATTTACACCAATAGGGCCTTTAATATGATTTAGGTCTAATGTTTTACCTGATATTTTAATAACAAGTCTTGCAAAATCATTTATACTGATCATTTCATCAGAACCCAAATTAACAGGGCCCGAAAAATCAGCATCCATAAGTCTTAAAATGCCCTCAATACATTCTTCCACAAATAAAAAGGAACGGGTTTGTTGACCATCGCCCCATATTTCTATAGACGTTCCATCTTTAGCTATAGCTACTTTTCTGCATATCGCCGCAGGTGCTTTTTCTTTACCCCCATTCCAAGTGCCTTTGAGGCCAAAAATATTATGAAATCGGGCAATTTTGACATTTAAGCCATAATTCTTTTGAAAAGATAAGTAAAGTCGCTCACTAAATAATTTTTCCCAACCATACTCACTATCAGGCTGTGCAGGATACACAGAATCTTCGACACAATTTGGATTAGCAGGATCCAACTGATTATATTCAGGGTAAACACAAGCAGAAGAAGCGTAAAATATTTTTTTGATACCTAACTCGACTGATTTTTTTAAAATATTCAAATTGATCAATGCAGAATTGTGCATTACATTGGCATCATTTTCTCCTGTAAATAGATAGCCCGCTCCCCCCATATCCGCTGCTAATTGATAGACTTCATCAATACCTTCACAAGCCTTATGAACAATATTAATATTTCTTAAATCTCCTAAGATGAAATCATCTACACGACAATTATCAAATTCATGATATTTTATATCTACTCCCCTTACCCAATATCCTCTTTCTTTAAGAGCGTGCGTCAGATGTCCACCAATAAACCCGCCTGCACCACAGACTAGTATTCGCTTCATTTACGAGTAATTTTATAATAGTATAAATTAAAAGCTCT
>CAYLSF010001251.1:0-2563 GCA_964385675.1 uncultured Saprospiraceae bacterium | reverse complement strand
CATGTAGAATCAATTGTTTTTGAATTAAAAAACGGGTAGTTATAAAAATGGAATTTTGAAATCTAAACCTCCGATGTTTTTAAAACATCGGAGGTCTAACCATCGCCAAAAACTATAGCACTACCATAAAATTATACTAATGTCAAATTCTGGTAACTCAACCATGAAATTATTTGCTGTTGTTATGGTCTTTATTTTTCTATTTGGAGCAGCAGCAATTTATGCCGCCTTTCAAACTAAATCTGCTCGTAGTGCAGAAAAAGAAGCGATTAAAACTCAAAAAGCCTTACAACAACAGGTTGATTCTTTGACAACTTTATTAGAGGATTGTCAATAGTCGGCTAGACAAAGTACTAAAGAATAAGATAAATTCAAGAATCCAGACATTTCCAAAATGTCTGGATTCTCTATTTATTAACTTCAATCTCTATTTTAATGTTAAATTCAACCTTTACATTAATATTTCATTAAAAAATTGTAATATCACTTTTAAATTTACCTAGAGCAATCTACCTAAAATAATAAGGAGATTCGCTAATAATCCTATAATTAGAATTAAAGTGACTAGCAACTATTTTTAAAACTATTCTAACTACAATCGCTAATTATAGTAAAAACAACCTTTTATGATCAACAAATTTAAACGTCTTACACTTTGGATGTTGCTGTTGTTAGGGTTTCAAGTTTCGAGTTTTGGGCAGCTTAAACTCGATCCTGTCACAACGACTTATGCCCTCACGAATGTCAACATCATTACTAAACCAGGCGAAAAAATTGAGTCGGCAACGGTCGTCATTAAAGACGGTCTAATTCATGCCGCAGGTAAAAACGTATCCATTCCAGCCAATGCAAAAGTCATTAAGGCAGATTCCATGTATGTATATGCAGGTTTTATTGATGGTTTATCGCACACAGGCGTAGCAAAACCAGAAAAAAAGGATCAGCCAAAGATTAAAAACCCTGGTGATGCCAATTACGAGCAATCGGGTATTCAGCCACATTTACAAGTTCGGAATTCGATAAGTGTTAAGGAAAAATCCATCGCTAATATGCGAAAATTGGGTTTTACAGCAGCTCACGTCGTACCTCATGGTAAAATGTTTCCTGGGTCAGGCGCATTTGTGGTATTAGATGGAAAAGTAGCCGATGATATGATTGTGAAAGAAAATGTTTCTTTATACTCACAATTGAAAGGGGCGGGACGCTATTATCCTAATACCGTTATTGGCGTTTTATCCAGATGGAAAGAGGTGTACAAACAAGCAGAACAGGCAAAATCTCACGAAAGAGCGTACAGAAATAATCCAAACGGCCGCACTCGTCCAAATAAAGATAGAGTGCTTCAAGCATTTTATCCTGCTATTGATAACCAACAACCCGTTTACTTTAAAGCAACAAACGTAAAAGACATTTATAGAATATTTACGTTGCAAAAAGAATTGGGTTTTCCATTAGTCTTGACCGATGTAAAACAAGGATTCGCAGTAGCCGATAAGATTAAAAATAACAATCAAACGGTGTTTATAACGCTAGATTTACCAAAGTCAAAGGATAAAAAGAAGGCTAAGAAGTCAGATAAGAAAGACGAAAAGGAAGAGGCTTCTAAAAAGGAAATGACGCCTAAAGAGAAAGAGAAGGAAGCCTTAAAAGCCCGTCAAGAAAGGGCGTTAAAAGCACATCTATCTCAAGCTGCTTTATTTCAAGACAAAGGTATTAAGTTCGGTTTTTCCATGGTGAGCGGAAAATCTAAAGATTTTAAAGCTAATGTTAGAAAACTAATGGAACATGGCTTAAAAGAGGAAACGGCTTTAGCTGCCTTAACCACTGTACCCGCTCAACATTTCGGTGTCTCTCAAATGATGGGAACAGTGGAAAAAGGTAAAATGGCAAACCTTATCGTAACAGACAAGCCTTACTTTGATGAAAAATCAAATGTACATTATGTCTTTGTAGATGGTAATATGCATAAATATGACGTCAAAAAAGCGAAGGCTAAAAAGAAAAAAGGCAATGCTAAAGATGGGGAGTCTAGCGGAAAAGCAGCCGCTGTTGCTGGTGTTTGGTCTTATACCGTAGCTGTACCAGGACAAGAAAGTACAGGTAAAATCACCATCAAAAAAGACGGTGATGACTATTCTGGATTTATGGTATCTGACGATGATGAGGATCAAGAAGAAACGCCAATTGAAAATATAGCAGTAGATGGCAACAAATTAACTTTCTCTGCAACTGTTGATGGTGGTGGACAAGAATTAGCTTTAGAATTTGATTTAACCGTTGATGGAGAATCTCTAGAAGGCTCTGTATCTGTAGGAACTTTTGGTTCTTTTGAGGTTACGGGGAGTAAAGATCCAAAATAGTAAATCTTAATATAAATCGTTTGTCATGCTGAACTTGATTCAGCACCTCCTAAGCTGTTGGAACGGAAAGGTAGGTATTGTAGGAATCTAAATCGCTTAACCTTTCTACGTTTACACACTAGGAGATCCCGTGTCAAGCACGGGATGACGTAAAAGCATTAAAAATGAAAATACTAAACATATTACTCGCCTTACTAATTGGG
>CAYLSF010001250.1:0-2565 GCA_964385675.1 uncultured Saprospiraceae bacterium | reverse complement strand
AAAGAAGTACGTATTTTTAATGGTAAACCCCATATTTTGGAACATGCGTTAACGGCAGATTTTGCTATCGTAAAAGCATGGAAAGGCGACCCTCTAGGTAATTTAGTGTTTAAGGGGACGGCTAGAAACTTTAATCCTGTGATGGCAATGGCCGGTAAAATTACCATTGCAGAAGTGGAAGAATTGGTAGAACCAGGAGAGCTAGATCCTAACTTTATTCATTTGCCAGGCGTATTTGTTCAGCGTATTTTCCAAGGGGCGAGATATGAGAAACGTATTGAGCAAAGAACAGTAAGGAAGAAATAGTTATTAGTTATCTGTTATTAGTTATTGGGTACTAGGTGCTTAGTTGTTTAGGATTATTTTATGCTTTTAACAACCGATAACCGACCACGAATAACCAATAACCAATCATAAAAAAATGTTAGATAGAAATGGTATAGCCAAACGTATCGCACAAGAATTGCAAGATGGCTGGTACGTAAACTTAGGGATTGGCATCCCTACTTTAATTGCAAATTATATCCCAGAAGGAATTAGCGTAGAGTTTCAATCGGAAAATGGAATTTTAGGTATGGGACCTTTTCCGTATGAAGGGGAAGAAGATGCAGATTTGATTAATGCGGGTAAGCAGACGATAACTGCCATGCCTGGTGCCTGTATCTTTGATTCGTCTATCAGCTTTGCGATGATTAGAGGACAGCATGTTAATTTGACCGTACTTGGAGCGATGGAAGTAGCTCAAAACGGAGATATAGCAAATTGGAAAATTCCAGGCAAGATGGTCAAAGGTATGGGCGGAGCAATGGATTTAGTAGCATCTGCCGAAAATATTATCGTTGCGATGACACATACAAACCGAAAAGGGAAATCTAAGCTATTAAAAAAATGTTCTCTACCGCTTACAGGCGTAGGCTGTGTGACGAAGATTGTTACCAATATGGCAATGCTTGAAGTGGTAGATGGTCAATTTAAATTGCTAGAACGGGCACCAGGTGTGACCGTGGAGCAAATACAAGCGGCTACCGAAGGGGATTTAATAGTAGAAGGAGAGATTCCTGAAATGGTGGTTTAAAATGGATGACTTCGCCTTACGATTTAGCAGTTAGCCTTTTGTAAAAGGGCTAACTGCTATCTTAGGAAAAAACCTAAGTCATATTCCCTACCACAGGCTTTATGAACATAGGAAAATCCTAAATTAGAGTGTTTTTCATATTCTAGACGCCTAGCTTTTGTTGTTTTACGTTTCTTGCCTTTTGGCTTTTTATGTTCAATTTTTGAAGAAAATAGAATACCTCTATATTCAATATGTTCCCAATAAGTCTTTAAATACATTTCTAACATTCCGACTAAATATTGTCCTATCGTTAGACCTGCTTTGACCTGACTTCCCCAACCGCTACCTGACGAAGGATTTTTAGATTTTAATTCAATGGCTAACACATAACAAGTTTTGTCTGTGTTTTCGCAGAAAATAAGGTAATCCAAGTGTTTATGTAATCCGCTAATATTTTGTAGAAGAGGATGAGCATCAAAATTACCTTGATCGATTTGAAGGGTTAAGGTTCTAACGCCTTTTTTATTTAAAGTGATTGGTTTACAACTACTTTGTGATTGACTTTCTTCAAGGATTATAGTTGAGCCACTATCTTTTGAGCAAATGAAATTGGGTTTTAGAATATTGCGTAATTCATCAATTAGAGAAATCATGTTAGGGTAGTTTCGGGTGCTTTTTCAAATAAGTTGTAATAAATATTTTCAATTAAATTATCCTGAGTCTCCATCACTTCATCAATGGTAGATACACTAAAACCTTCTTCTGTAATATTTATCTTTTGAGGTTTTCGGCTATTTAAGGTAAATAGCTGTGCTTCTACCTGTTCTGGATTTAGAAGCTCGTCGCCTCTAAATCCAAATTGTTGAATTAATTTCTCTTGTGTTCCCTTCGCTTTCGATAACATGATCATACTATTTAATTCTTTAATAATATAATCACTATGTGTACTAATAATTACTTGAAAACCTTCGTTAACCAATCGTCCTAAAAATCTAGCAATTTTTCGCTGATTATCAGGATGGAGGTTGAGTTCGGGTTCATCTATGATGATACAGTCGCCTTTGGTCGCTAAGTGTCTAAGGTAAAAAACCAAATTGGATAAGGATTTTACCATGGACGCCGTCAGATGAACTTCTAGATTTACATCTTTTTGATTATCAGGTGTATATTCAATTTGTCCGTATTGATTCGTAGTAATTTTTCCTTTTAGAAAGTTTTGCTCTAGTTCTTGTGCTAAATAAACAAAAGCACTTTGATTTCGAGATAAGTGAGCTAAATCCTCTGCAATTTCTAAACTATCTTGAATTGGTAAGGGATAACGATTTAGAAATTGAAGGTTTTTAGCTAAACCATTTTTACTTTTTAAAACTTTATTTTTAGTGAGGGACAGTTCTTTGCTGAAGATGTTTATAGCACTTCTTTCTGCTGTAGCGATGTATGTGTTTGGTAAAAATGAAAAAATTATATGATCATAAATAATGTTATAAAACCAATCTACTAATAGTTCT
>CAYLSF010001249.1:0-2567 GCA_964385675.1 uncultured Saprospiraceae bacterium | reverse complement strand
TAGGGTTCGACTGGCATCAGGGAGAATTTCACCATAATTATAGCCATTGAGAATTTCATCTATCCGAGGAATGGTTCGAGATGGACTACTTGAAAATGGAAACATTCTAAAAACAGGGTCAGTACTGGTCGGCGCATTTGGATTAGACCCAACGCCCCAGTTGTATTGCTCCCAACTATAGGTGAAATTCGTTCCTGCATCTGGGTCGATCGCCGAACCTGTCAGCGTAAAGGGCGTAGATTTTGGAATGGAAAAACCACCTGTTGGTACAGTTACCGTTGGCGGTGTATTTCCTGTTGCAATATTATTCGCACAATTGGAGTTGACAAACAACTTATTGTACATCTGCTGGACACTAATCGAATGAAAATAGTTAATTCGACCACCTGGCACTTGATGTCCAGCACCACAAACACCCGTTCCGCCATAACTCATAATCGAATTTCCTGCACCTGGTTCTATGCCACTTCCACCAAATCCAGGACAGTGATTAAAGGTATGACCAGCTCCCATATTATGCCCAAACTCATGGACAATCACCCAATGACTATTCGATGATTGTGTACCTGCTTTAGAGCCGCCACATGTTACGCCCAAGTAGGAAACGCCACCACCGCCGCCAGAAACTGCCATTCCAATTTCGTAGTTACTTGAGCCAATAGCATTATTGATAATACCCGTTGTAGAGCCTAAACCAGCATAAGGATCAGTCGCCGCACTGGTATAAACAATGCTATTGGGATTAGGGGCTAATTCAAAAGTAATACACAAATCTCGCTCACAGACAAAGTTCATGTCTGAGACGATTTCAAGTGAGCGGTTGTTTATAGCTACTAAATCATTACCATATCCTGCACTATGTCCATGCGTCCATAAAATAGCCATGCGGTATTTTCGTAATTCTGTTCCCCACGCATTACTCATGGATTTCTGCAAATTATTATTAGGCGTAGAAGTCTGGTTTTTAGCTTTATTTCTGGGCGTATTGGTTCTAATAGATTTTATAAAATTGGATTTGGAAGGTAGTGTACTATTATTATGGTTGTGATTAGGCGTTTGACAAGACATCGGCGGTATGATTTCATTTTTGGTATAAAAACTCATAAAGACATCTCGACTTGCTCCTTGTAATTTGTCTATAAAAAATGTTCCTTGATCACTATCTCCAATGATATGAATATCATTAGCGGTTAAAACCATATTGAGTCGTCTGGTTGGAGCTTGCGTACTTTTTCCCCGAAAAGTCAAAATATCTGGACGTTTGGCTATCAAATCATCTGGTGCAATAGTGTAAGCTGTCAGATTGAAACATTCAATACTGCCATCGGGCATAGGAATATCTATACATTGATTAGGCGTATTGATGATAGTATCTCGCAGAGCCGTTATATCAAATTCTAATAACCGGAAGTTGGTCGGTAGGTGTTCATACTCCACAGCGTGAAGCGGTGTGGTAGCGGTATCTATTTCGCTATTTATCCAATAGTTTTGAGCATAAGTATTAATTGTATTGACTATTAATACCATAATAGTCCAAACAAAAAGTAGGATAGCTTTTCTCATACAGTGATAATTTTCTTATGAATGTTTGTTATTATGTGATATTCTCGTAAAATTTAAGTTCTTAAATACTGATGGAAAGCATTGACTTAAAATTTTGATACTAAAATTTGAACCTTAAACTAAGAAACCTCCTATCAATAGTCTAAAATGGATATTACATTGATTCAATATGAGAGGAGTAAACTAAAAATCTATGTAGTTCTTAGGCACTATGTAGGGTTTATATTATCCGTTTTACTTTCCTAATATATGTAGGCTGGTTGTATTAGCAAATATAGTATTTTGGTAACTGAACTCGTAAATTTGTAGTCAGCTTATCGTAAAATTAAATACTTAAAATTAATGGAGAAGCATGTCAACTCGTTCCAAATTATTTTTCAATATCCATTTCATCATTTTACTTTCAAAGGGACTAAAAACTATAGTATTGACTGTGATATCATTACCCGATTTTAAGTATCTTCAGAAAAATAAAAATCAAAACCTATTCATTCTCATGAGCAACGTTCAATACATCCTTCTCATAATTCTGTGCAGCCAAATAGAACAGGATAATGGTAATGATTCCAGTGATGTAAGTAACTGGGAAAGCATACCTCAATGACAAATCTCCATAAGTAGGCGTTAGGACATCACTTAAATAACCAACAACTAATGGTCTACAACCCAAACCAATGATATTCAATGCAAAAAATAATAATGCAGAAGTCAAAGCACGCATATGAGCAGGAACAAGGCTATGTGATGCAGCGATAGATGATCCTAAAGATTAAGAAAATCACCCTTGGGATAGTGCAAATTGAAGCAGATTTTCATGAGACATTTTACCAACTAAACTATCTTGTCCATCAAATCCTTTTATAATTTCATTAAAACCACTGTATTAATGTTGATATACAGCCACTCTTATTTATAACAGTATCTTTTGTTAAATTATTTCTTAGATTTTAATACAGCCTATAGTCCTTTGATTAAAGGATTTGACTTATTATCTTCGAGAAAAT
>CAYLSF010001248.1:0-2568 GCA_964385675.1 uncultured Saprospiraceae bacterium | reverse complement strand
AAAAGATTATGATTAAAGCACTGATTGTTGATGATGAAGAAAACAGCAGGCAGGCACTCCATAATTTACTAATACAATATTGTAAAGGTGTAGAGGTAATTGGAAAAGCCGCTTCTGTTAAAGAAGCTATTCGACTTGCTAATTCGAATAACCCAGATGTCGTATTTTTAGATATAGAAATGCCTGTTGAAAATGGCTTTAAATTATTAGAATATTATGAAGATATTCCTTTTGAAGTTGTTTTTACAACTGCATATGACCAATATGCAGTCAAAGCTTTCAAATTTTCTGCACTTGATTATCTATTAAAACCAATCGATTTGGAAGAGTTGCGTTCTTCTATTGAAAAAGTCAAAGAAAATAAACAGCAAACTAGAAAATCTCATTATGACACACTGCAATATAATATCAATCATAACCTAAAAAAACTAGCATTGCCTACGATTGAAGGCTATTCTTTTATTGACCTAGACGACATTCTATACTGTGAAGCTAGTAATAATTACACGATAGTAATTATCAATAACGGACGAAAAATTGTAGTTTCTAAAACACTCAGAGAGTACGAAGATCTATTAACTGACTTCAACTTCTATCGCGTCAATCGCTCACACCTTATCAATTTAAAGTTTATCAAAGAATATAGAAAGGCTAGACGACCTATTATTGTCATGGCAAATGGAACAGAAGTCTCACTAGCTACTGCTCGTAAGCAAGACTTCTTAGATCGGTTAAAAAGAATTTATTAGATCCTTAACCAATAGAGTTTAATCCTGCTAGAATGCTCTATTGGTTAAGTATTCGAGTATTTAAAATACCTCTTTTGCTATGGAATAAATGGTGCTACTATCACCCATAGTATAGTAATGTAAGACTGGAACTCCTGCCGCCTTCAATTCTTTTGACTGCATAATGCACCATTCAATACCCACCTGTCGCCTTGATGCCGCATCCTTAGCGTTTATTAATGCATTAGACAGATCTTCTGGTAAATCAATATAAAACATTCGCGGAATAGAATTGAGCTGATATTTTTTTGTCATTGGTTTCAATCCTGGAATAATAGGTACATTAATACCCATTGCTCGGCAAGCAGCTACAAAATCGAAATATTTTTGATTATCAAAAAACATCTGAGTGACTATATAATCTGCACCTTCTTCTACTTTTTCCTTTAAATATTGTAGATCGGTAGTTAAATTGGGAGATTCAAAGTGTTTTTCAGGATAACCAGCGACTCCTATGCAAAACTCTGTAGGTTCTCCATTCTCAATAGTTTGGTCAAGGTAATGCCCTTGATTCATTGATTTTATTTGTTTGACCAAATCTGACGCATAACTATGTCCACCTTCTTCTGGAATAAATTTTCCATCAAATTTTCTTGCATCGCCTCTTAGTGCCAAGACATTATTGATACCTAAAAATGCTAAATCAATTAAGGCATCTTCTGTTTCATCAATGGAAAAGCCACCACAAATCAAATGCGGAACAGCATCAACACCATAGCGATGCATAATTGCAGAACAAATACCTACAGTGCCAGGACGCTTACGAATGGCTATTTTTTCATAATAACCACTAGGCCTTCTTTTATACAGAAACTCTTCCCTGTGATAAGTCACATCAATAAATGGCGGTTTGAATTCCATTAATGGATCAAGCGAATCGAAAATTCTTTTAATACTTCCACCTTTTACAGGTGGTAAAATCTCAAACGAGATTAAAGTTTTACCATTTGCTTTGGTAATATAATCCGTTACTTTCATAATTTTTTATCAATCAGAATTATTTAAAATCGAAATGCTGTGATAATGTAACTTATACTTGCTTTTATGTTAAAACGAGGGCAAATATACCCGATTTAATTAAGTAGAGCAAACATCAATAGAACAAGCATAGTCATATGGTAACTATTTTTAGAAAAATTATTATTGTCGAATGAGTTCTTTAACCCGTTTTAATCGCTCTTCGATCGTCGTGTCACCTTCTATTTTTAAAGTTGGACATTGTAATAATTTCATCCAGTGTTGATCTCTAGTAATACTTTTACCATCAAAATCAACATCGTCATAAGATGCAGCCCATGCTAAAAATTCTTTTGATTTTTGTTGAATATTTATATTGGTTTTCAATAAATCACCGTAACGTCTTATCTCTCGCTTACGTAAGCGTGCCATACGAATACGATGAGGAATATAAAGCCATACCGCGTAATCAAAGGCATTTTTCCAGTACAGACTCCAATTCATCACGCCACCACTTACAATTATATATTCTGATGCTTCAAAATCCGTTATCAAATTTTGATGTCGAATAGTTTTAGGAATAACGACCTCATACGGAATAGGTGTTTTTTCCCAGTAATAATCATCTGCATCTAGGTGTGTCCACTCTAGTTCTACTCCCAATGCTTTTCCTAAAGTTGTCGTACCAGCACCCGATGCGCCAAAGATAAATAGTTTCAAAATTGGAGTTGTTTATTATCATTATAAATAGTAAGTAACTGATGTTACGCTACTCTACCCGATGGTTTTGAGTTAGATTATGAGAATAAATAAGGAAAGTAGA
>CAYLSF010001247.1:0-2568 GCA_964385675.1 uncultured Saprospiraceae bacterium | reverse complement strand
AACGGGCTTTTTTACTTTGTTCTAGCGTTAAACTAGACTGCTGAATAGCAATTTCAGATTGCTTAATCGTTAAGTTATTCTGTTGAGCGTATTCAATACATTTTTCTAGTGACCATTGTGTCTGACCATAGCTAAGTGTCATACAAAACACTAAAAGTAAGCACAATAGCATATAAGGTTTTAATGTCTGACGTCTAAACATAATTTTCAATTTTCAATTTCAAATATGCACATTTCAAATAAAATTGCTCCAAAAAGGTTCTAACATTTGGAACTTTCCCGATAGTATTCGGAAGTAGAAATATATTTCATCACAATAGTAGTAAACACTTTACGGACAGCCGAAATTTTTATATCAAAAGGAGGGTTTTATGGATAAAAAACGATTGGGTTTATAGCTTCAATTTATCGTATTGTTTGAAACAAATACCAAATAATTATAGAAAATTCCTATTTTTAATTTTCATTGAGAACTGCATATCGTAACAATTATGAATTTCTATAAAACGGCGTTTGTTTATTTTGGAGTAATTACAGTTATCATATTGAATGTTATTATATGGCTAGGTACGGCACATGAGAGTTTGGATGATATTAAATCTATTTTCAATACCATGATTGGCGTAATGGATTTTTGTTTGGTCGTATCTTGTGTGTTCTTTCTAAAGCAATCGTATGACGATAAGCAATTTATATTCACCGCTTTATTTTCTGGAATTCTGTTTGCGTTCCTTAGTGCGTTCTTGATTAGAATAAGCGATGTCATGGGAATTAATGTAATTTACTTATTTGCATTTGATATTGTTGTAGTCAATGTTTATTTGATTTATTTAACTAAAAATTGGAAGCATTTGATGAATGATTAACAGTTAACTCCCGATAGCTATCGGGAGTTAACTGTTAATTTTTAATTGTTACTCAGAAGGGTTGATTAATGTTAAATCATTAATCAACCCTTTGTTATTTATGTATTGGTTCTTTATTATCGACTAGGCTTCTCTTTTGTAATACGTTACGATACTCGCTTTTTCAATAGTATTATTCCAAATATAATATCCAACGATAGCAGGGTTTGTATTGGCATCCAATCCTAATTTATCTACTTTTAAGGCATGGACAGTAATCGTATATTGATGAATGCCATGCCCTTCCGGTGGGCAAGGACCACCATAACCTGTTATCCCATAATTAGTAATACTTTGAATGGCTTCTTTCGGCATAAGATTCTTTTCTACCCTTCCAGCATCTGTTACAATGTGGTCAATGTTTGCAGGAATATCAAACACCACCCAATGCCACCATCCGCTACCTGTGGGAGCATCTGGATCATACATCGTAATAGCAAAACTTTTTGTACCCTCTGGAACATTTGACCATTCTAAAGCAGGGGATTGATTTTTACCTGTACAACCAAAACCGTCAAATTCTTCTGTAACTGTAGCATTTCCACCTAAATCTTTACTAGATAGTGTAAAAGTTGATTGTTGCATAATTTACTGATTTTAAATGATATAGATTTCAAAAAAAACTATCTATTCCTTTGTGAATTAATACAACAAAGATGCAATGATTTTATCCCCAGCTGGTAATGACCTATGTTCAAAAAGTATTTAAAAAAGTTCAAGATGAAATTTGTACTTGATATTGTTTAGGGGTTACGCCATATCGTTTTTTGAAAGCTTGTATAAAATTAGAGAAATTTTCATATCCTGCCGCCTCATATAGGTCAATTGGACGGGTTTGTTTTGTTCTTAATAAAAGGGCAATATGTTCCAATCTTTTTTCATGAAACCATTTGATAGGAGTTGTTTGATATTGTTTAAAAAATTCTCTTTTGAAGGTGGAAACACTCATATTGGATAAAAAGGCTAATTCTTGTAAAGTAAGTTTATTGTATTTATTATTTTCTACAATATTGGTTAATCTTACTGTTGATGCACCTACTTTTTGAATCATGCTATTTAAAAAAGTTATACCATGTTGATATGTTAAATATAACATGATTTCATCAAACTTAGCCATCAATAGTTTTTGCTGCATTGTTTTTGGAAAGGTTAATATTTTTTCAAGGCTTTTGACAAAATCTTCAATAAAGTTATCGTATTGAAACACATAAAAGGATTGATTAGCTTGACGTTGAGGCTCATATAAATCATTGCGTTCTAAAAAATCAAGAATGACTTCGTTTGAAAAAAATAACAATACACTTTTATAGAGATTCCTTGCATTAGAAACATGTTCGGTCATTAAGCAATTTCCAGACTTCATCATAACAAAGTGCTGATGCTCAATCTGAACAATCTTATCCTCGCCATATACTTCTTTTGTTCCTGAACGTAAAAAACTAATTACATTTTTGGTTAGATTAATTTTACTCTTTTGAATATTATGGACTCTTCGATAATCAAATAACTGAATCGAATTTGTATTGTCTAGATTTAAATCATCAGGCAATGCCATAATTTTCATAGTGCGTAATCTATTTTGGTTTTAAGTATTCTGAGTAATTCTTAGCAACAAGTTAGATAAAAGGGTGTTAAAAACCAATGTATAGGTTGTAACTTTGAA
>CAYLSF010001246.1:0-2569 GCA_964385675.1 uncultured Saprospiraceae bacterium | reverse complement strand
AAGTCGTCTTGATCAGCATTAGTGAGATTCCAAATCAAGTTTGGAATGACGTGTGCTGAACATTATGCTAAATAATTACCATGAAACCATGAAACCATGAAACCATGAATATAAACTCGTTTAATAGAAATTAGCAACATTCCATTTAGCTTAGATTATAATTTTATTAAAAATATTTTCAATTATGATTCCTGCTAATGAAACCTTTGGAGGTACATTTCCATTTAAACCCAATTTCTCAGAAGCGGCTGGCTTCAAAATGCACTATGTAGATGAGGGAGAAGGTGATGTTATTTTATGCCTTCATGGCGAACCTACTTGGGGGTATTTATATCGAAATTTCATTCCAAAATTAGCTCAAACACATCGAGTCATTGTACCCGATCACATGGGGTTTGGAAAGAGTGAAACACCTCAAGATAGAACCTATGATTTCAAAAATCATGTTGAAAATTTAATCGCCTTTGTAGAAGATTTAGGATTAACAGATATAACATTTGTCATTCAAGATTGGGGAGGCCCAATTGCAGGTGCTTTTGCGTTGCGGCATCCAGAAAAAATCAAGCGATTTTGTTTGATGAATACCATGTTGGGTTATGGTGCTGTCGTTAGAGATGCCCCTAAATCGGATAAAAAACCAACAAAATTACATCAGTCCTCTTGGTTTCAATGGGTAGCTGAAAATTATAAGATAGGTGCTTATCATGAAGTGATGAATAATATTGGCTCAAATGTATTGAGTTTGATGAAAAAATTGGGTTTTACCAATTCAGCGGCAGTTGATGAAGAGTGGATAAGGGCGTATTCAATGCCATTTGCCACAAAAGAAGAATCCATAGGAGCCGTTGAGTTTCCCTTAGATGTGATTTTGGATAGAGTTTCAGGTTACACAAAAGAAGGACTAAAATTGGGTAATTTAGAAAAAGTCAGACAAATTCCTGCCATGTTAGCAGAAGGCATGAAAGATAAAGCCATGCCACCTGATCTAGTTATGGGAGATTTTAAGCGACTCTTTCCAAAAGGGCCTATTGTTAAACTAGATAATGCAGCACATTTCTGTCAAGAAGATGCACCAGAAACGTTAGTTGCATTAATTCAGCAGTTTATTCAAATGACAGAATAACGAGTTGCGGTTTGAACGGAGTGAAATCCCATACTGATAAGTCGGAATTGCCCGTTTCGAGTTGAAAATAGTTCAAAAAACTCACAACTCGCAACTCGACTTAATCTTCCAAATTCATTTTGGCTTCCATGAGTTCGCCTTGTGCATGTCGGTCGCCTGCTTTTTGAGCTACAACGATTCCTTTTTCGTAGGTTTCAAAGGCAGTATCAAATTGATTGGTTTGCTCATATAGTTTACCTAAATGGTAATATAAGCCAACATAATTGGGATTCGTTTGTTGAAGTTGCAAATAATATTTGAAAGCATTTTCAATTTGTCCTTGACCTTCATATTCTTTAGCTAAGGCAAATAAAATGAAGGATTCATTCGGACTTTCGGCTAGAAAAGCCAATAATTGTTGTAAGCGTTGCGAATTCATGGTTTTACCGTTATATTTGCAGCGAATTTACGCTGAGATTAATTTTGAATGATGATCCCGATAGCTATCGGGATTGAATGTTCAAAATTATTTAAAGTTCAAAATTCATTACTCAAAATTAAATAGACAGTCAATCTATCCCGATTTTTATTGGGAATAAATCTCAACCCGTTAACCAATTAATTAACAAGTTCAAATTTAAAGTAAAGGTATGAAGATTTTAGTTTGTGTCAGTAAGACACCCGATACAACTACAAAAGTTACTTTCAAAAATAATAATACAGAATTCAACACAGCAGGAGTTCAGTATATTATGAATCCGTATGACGAATGGTATGCGTTAGTAAGGGGTGTGGAATTGAAAGAGCAATTCCCAGGAAGTAAAGTAACTTTAATCAATGTAGGTCCGGCCTCAAATGATTCTGTTTTACGTAAAGGATTGGCTATAGGTGCGGATCAGGCATTAAGAATCAATGCAGAGCCTAAAAGTGCATTGTTTGTAGCAAAGCAAATCGCCCGTTATGCAAAGGGATTTGATGTTGTCTTGCTTGGGAAAGAAACCATTGACTATAATGGTGCAGAAGTAGGGGCAATGTTAGCGGAATTGTTAGATATGCCTTTCATTTCTTTTGCTACTGATTTAAAGATGGAGAAAAACGTAGCGACTATTGCTCGTGAAATCGAAGGTGGAAAAGAAATTTTAATGGTTCAAACTCCTTTTGTAATTAGTGCAGCAAAAGGATTGGCAGAACAGCGTATTCCAAATATGCGTGGTATCATGATGGCTAAAAAGAAACCATTAGTAGCTCGTGATCCTGCTGATTTAAAAGAGAATGTAACCGTTTCACAATATGAATTACCAGCAGGTAAATCTGATTGTAAATACGTTGATCCAGAAAATATGGATGAATTAGTACGCTTGTTGCATGAAGAGGCGAAAGTGATATAAGTAGTGTTTTATTGTCTTATTGCCATACCTGCCTGTTGGCAGACAGATTGCTTTATTGTGTTTAATAGAGCAATAGAAC
>CAYLSF010001245.1:0-2572 GCA_964385675.1 uncultured Saprospiraceae bacterium | reverse complement strand
GGAACTCTCTATCAATCCCAAATCGAATGAATTAAAAAGTACCTATGATTTTACCATCATCTTTTTAAAAGCTCAATTATTATATCAATTAGGAATTCAATTAGAGAATAAGGCTTATCTCATTTTAGCCTTGAATACGTATGAAATTGGTTTTGAAGGATTAAAACAAGCGAGACAACAGATACAAACCCAAGGCTCTAAAAGATTATTATTATCTAAGTTCCATAAACATTTTGGATTGGCTCAAGAGTTGGCGTATCATTTATATCAAAAAACAAAGAACGCCAAGTATTTGAATCAAATGGTAGAATGGAATCAAGACGGTAAATCAACCGTTTTGTATGAAGCTTTACACAAAAGTAAGGTTCAAAAATTCGCAGGTATTCCAGATTCTACGTTGACTCAAGAACGCCAACATTTATCCAAAATCAATTTTTATAAGCAAAAAATATATGAACTACAAGTCAATTCTTCTGAGGAAACGGAACGAATAGAAACCTATGAAAACAGATTGGCTAAGCAACAGGCCGATTATGATCAATTGGTCAAAAAACTATCGAGAAACTATGATAAATACTATGATATAAAATATGGAAA
Source organism: uncultured Saprospiraceae bacterium (assembly GCA_964385675.1). GTDB lineage: Bacteria > Bacteroidota > Bacteroidia > Chitinophagales > Saprospiraceae > CAYLSF01. Next base: position 1,975 of record CAYLSF010001245.1, on the reverse strand, counting down.
TGACAATATCACTATTCAAAAAATCCAAAACCAATTAACAGAAAATGAATGTCTTTTGGATTATTTTATCACCGATTCTACTATTTTAATTTATCAATTTACTACTTCAGATTATCAAGTGTATGCCATTCCAAAACCGACTGAATTCAAGAAGCAAATAAGAGATTTTATAGCTTTAATGAACACAACTCCATCAAATAATAAATTACGAACGAGTGATTTTGCGACTCAGAGTTATCAACTCTATCAATTACTCTTAGAAAAACCACTCCCCCCATTACCTAAAACGATTAATAAATTAACCCTCATTCCAAATGGTATTTTAGGCTATATTCCTTTTGAAGTTTTATTGACTACAGCTCCTGTTGAGGATATTTCTTTTAAAAAAATGCCTTATTTATTAAGAGATTATACGATTGGATATGCCTATTCTTTAAAACTATACGGAACTCAAAATCAACAACTTTCTACCTCTAATAAAAAATTATTTGCTGGCTTTGCCCCTAATTATGAAGGCTTTGCCGTGCCTGAACATGATTCAATTGGAACTGAAAGTGTTGTTATGCTAATACGTAGTGAATCGTTACCTTTGCCTGGTGCGATAGAAGAAGTGAATACCATCGCCAAATTATTAAATGGTCAAGCCTTTACCAATCAATTGGCAACAGAAACACGGTTTAAACAAACCGCTCAAACCTATAAAATCTTGCATCTTTCGATGCATGCTTTGTTGGAAAATCAAAATCCGCTGTATTCCAAAATGCTATTCTCTCAAACCAATGATACCTTAAATGATGGACTACTGAATGCAGCAGAATTGTATAATATGGAACTTAATGCCGATTTGGTTGCTCTGAGTGCTTGTAATACAGGATTAGGGCAATTGAGTAAAGGAGAAGGTATTATGAGTTTATCAAGGGCATTTGCTTATGCAGGTTGCTCAAGTACCTTGATGAGTCTTTGGAAAGTATCCGATTATACGACTTCTGATTTAATGGTTTCTTTTTACGAAAATTTAAATCAAGGACTATCTAAAGATGAAGCCCTCTGTCAAGCAAAACTTAATTATTTAAATAACACCAAAGTAGAAACTTTATCTCATCCCTACTTTTGGGCAGGATTTATTACAGCAGGCAATATGCAACCGATTGAGGTTAATTCGCCCTTTAAGTATGAATGGTTGCTTATTGGGTTTGGCGTTGGTTTGCTGATTTACTTTGGAAGTCGTATCTTTAATCATACCTAAAATCTTATTCCTTTTTCTTAAAATTAAAAAATATGACTCAGTTACAAATCTTCATTTTTACTATCATTTTTTGCTTTATTGGGCAATCTAATTTAACCGCTCAACGTGATAAGATTTTTATATCTAAATTCTCAGATGAAACAAAAGGGCTAAAAGCGTTAGATGAAGCCATCGCACTTGATTTTCAAATGGTTTTCCAAACCTGTAAGAGATTTAAGGTATTAGATAGGAGATATTATAATAGCTGGATTTCTAAAAAATTAAAGAAAAACGCTATGTATAAATATCAACTTTCTTCCAATGATGTGACGTACAATGTTTTTGGGGAAATCATTTATAATTCGAAAGGAGATTACTACGCAATAGAGTATGGACTAGAAGAAGTTAATCCAAATACGATTCTATTTGTTGATAATATACTATTTGATACCTACTCAGATTTAACCAATAAACAATTACGTCAAGAGCGTATTTATGCTCGATTAATGAAAGAATTTGAATTATGTCGTAATCAAGAAATAGCACTTGATAAAAGATATTACAAACCCGCCATCAATTCCAATCAACCTTTTAATTATTGGTGGTATAAGGTTTGGGGATGGATTTTTCGAGTTTTTCAGTTGTACAATTATTAAGTTACAGAGATAAATATGGCTAACAATAGAAATCTAATTCCTCTAAAATCATTCTAGCATCTTATTTGTTGATAAAACCTTAAACTCAAATTAT
>CAYLSF010001244.1:0-2574 GCA_964385675.1 uncultured Saprospiraceae bacterium | reverse complement strand
TTTTAGTTTATGCTTGATCAGACCTTTTAATATTTGGTAAGAGTGGAGCATGAAAATTTATTTCATAATAAATTATGTATTTAGTATTTTATAAAGTATATTTATTTAAAAATCAGATAGATATACGGGATCAGTTATAAAAACTAAACATTGAGATTTAGAAAAATAGAATAAAGTATATTAAAAATTAATTCTTAACATATTTTATTTTAGGGATTTAGTATTTCTATCACATAAATTTTAAAATTGAGATTGCATGAAAGCAAATAATTACATTGTATTAGTATTATTGCTTTTCTTAAGTGGTTCAATTTATGGGCAATTGGACACTAGGGTAAAGATTAATGAAAAAGAAATTAGATTATTAAAGGCTGAATTAGAAGCCTTAGAAAAAGCCTCAGAAGAGGATAAAGAGTTACTTCAAGCTATTGAACAAGATGCTTTAAACAATAAAAGCGAATTTTTAGATATTAAGGAAGCAAGTTTAGCAAATGCCAAAAAAGTAGAGGAAGCTGCTGGCAGAGTAGATAAGATAGTTTTAAATACAGGGCTAACAAGAGAACACCTCAATCGTTTTTGGATGCTACTGGCAGGAATGCTCGTATTTTTCATGCAAGCTGGTTTTAAAGTATTCGAGGTAGGTCTGGTTAGGGTGGAAGATAGAAATAGTGTAGGTATCAAAAACTTGATGGACTGGATGATTGTGGCAGTATGTTTCTTATTCGTTGGCTTCGGATTGATGTTTGGAGAGAGTCAAGGCGGATGGATTGGAACGTCCTTATTTAGTCTATCGGGAATGGAGAATGTGAAAAATGCTTTTGGATATGAGTATTTCTTATTTCAATTAGCATTTGCTGCTACAGCGGTTACCATTGTTTCGGGGGCTTTAGCGGTTAGAATTAAATTAATGAGTTATGTTATCCTATCCGCATTTATTGCCATTATTATTTATCCAATTTTTGGTCACTGGGTTTGGGGTGGTGCATTTACAGGTAGTGAAGCACCGTTTTTAGCAAAACTAGGCTTTAAAGACTTTGCAGGTTCTACGGTAGTACATACCTTAGGTGCATGGGTAGCGATTACAGGGATGTGGTTTATTCGACCAAGATTTGGAAAGGTTAATATTAATGGAAAGGTGGAAATTAGAGTGAGTGAAGAAGAGAAGGATAAATTTAAACCGAACAACTTAGGATATTCTGTATTAGGAGTTTTGATGTTATGGTTTGGCTGGTGGGGCTTTAATGGGGGTAGTACACCTTTTGTAGAGTTTGGTGATGATAATTATACCAATACACAAGTTCCTTTAGTCTTAATCAATACAAACTTAGCCGCCGTAGCAGGTGGTTTAGCTGCATTCTTTCACTGTTTTTGGTCGAATCAAGAGGATTTATATCAAAAAACACTAGGGGGGGTATTAAGTGGTTTGGTGGCAATTACAGGTTGTTGTGATGTATTAAATATTACAGAATCTTTACTTGTTGGTTTAGTAGCGGGTATATTACATAACCTTAGTTATGATAGATTATATAAGAAAACGGTATTTGGTAAAATCATTGATGATCCTGTAGGGGCTATTCCTGTACATGGTGTAGCGGGTATTTGGGGAACACTTTGTGTTGCCATAGGTGCAGAAGAACCTTTAAAACAATTAGGCGTACAAACAATAGGAATTGTAATTTGTGCTGTATTTACAGTTAGTATTTCTATCATTATTTTTAGCGCATTGAGAAACACAATAGGACTTGAAGTGAGTAGAAGACAAGAAAGAGAAGGTAAAAATTACTAAAATCTAGTATAAATAAATCACAAGCCTTATAACTGTATATAAGGCTTGTGGTCTCTGACTTTAGTGAGTTAGAAATTATAATTACATAAATATTGCTTTTTTACATATTAAAATAGGAACTCCATGGATGTAAAAAATTATGAGGTTTCGGTAAAAAAATGGGGCTGGACCACGATGTCTTTCGCACGATTTATACGAAAGTATGATAGTATGGAAGAACGGTTAAAAATTATAACAAATCCGAATAAGTGTAGCGTCAGTCATATCTATGAAAACAGAGAACTGAGTACTCATGAAGCCCTTTTATTGTTTGCGAATTATGATTACTCTAATTGTGAGAAAAACTTTTATGATTTAGAACAATATCTAGATCATTATGGAAGCCTAGATATAGAGGCGGTCAAAGATGCTAAAATTGAATTGAAGAGCATTTTACTCACAAGACCTACTGAAAATGTATTGTTAAATTACATTGGAAGTTTTCCTGGAGGTTTTTTTCATCAAGAGGTGAAAAAATTATTATCAACTGGGAATTTTAATTTGGAATTTTAAAAATTCATAACAAGTCTATTTCATCCATAGTATTCTTCACTATTTACAAGTTCTAAAGAGCTTCCCTGACCATCTTTTGCCACTTTCTAAGATTATTGAGTGTTCTTTTACTTAAAAGAAACAGTCGTATATCCTAATACGACTTAAAACGTATGTCCTTCTTCAAAATATTTTCACTATAGTATTAGAATAAATATCTGCCTTGCTCCAATATTTATCTGGTTGTAAAATCCAAT
>CAYLSF010001243.1:0-2578 GCA_964385675.1 uncultured Saprospiraceae bacterium | reverse complement strand
GTGTAATCCAACGTTTATCCAATTTAAAATAAGATATATTATACATAGAACTACCAAAAAACTGCCATCCATCTCTAAACCTCAAATCAACTCGTGGAATCGCTGCAAATGTTCCTCGCTTTTGTTGAACTCTATAAAAACTAGAACCTGAGAAACTTAACCGTAAAAGATCTTTAAAAAAGTATTGCTCCACATAGCTGTTGAATCGGATACGATGTTCATAAAAATCATCAGGATTAGCCTGAAACTGCCCAACCGTAGAGTTGGGACCAATTAAATAATTTAAGCCAATTCGAGAATTTCTAAATCCATATTCCAATTGAATATCTGTACTCGAAATATCTTGAATATCCGTAAACATAGTCCCGTCTGTATCCATGAAATCATCAATGCGATTAACTCCATAAAGTAGCATCGCTCTTAGATAGTTTCGTTTAAATCGGGTTCTTGTTCCGATATAGACTTTATACGCTCCACTGCCAAAAGGGGCTAATTCTCCATTAATAGCCAAAGGTCGCTCAATGGTATAATTTTGAACCAACGCACCACTTTGAAGCTGAATGGTAGATCCCACAGGCATATCATATTGCAAGAAAAAATTCTCTCTAGCGTATGATAAAATAGGCAAAGGGAAGTTATCTCTATAGGTATTTGGTGCTTTAGACTGTTTGCGATAGGAGAAAAGGATATTATGTTTATTCTTAGGAAAATGATACCGAAAGCGAGTTTCTAAATTGAAAACACCTCGTTCACTATTTGGGTATCTTACAGAAGCATAACCGCTATTGACGGCAATATCTAAGCCTTTTAAATAAATGGAATAAAATAGTCTATAATTAAAGCTTTTATTAGAAAAACGATTATTAGGGTCTTCATAGGTTTGATTAACTGAACTATTACCAATGCTTTCAAGATGATGTATTTCTTTAGCACCATTAACTAAAACATCTAAATATTGGTGTTTGCCAATAGGAGTCCGACCATGTAATGTTCCTACTTCTGTACTTTTTTTACCAAAAAAATCAAGTGTATAATTATACGCTCCTAATAAAGAAGAACGATTTAATGATAAACGATGACTAGCGGCAACACTTGTTACAGGCATCCGAATATTTCTACTTAAAAATAGAGTGGTTAAATGCTTGTCTGTATTTAAGGCTCTTACCGTAAAATTAAGGGTATTTAATCCATTGATAGTTGTGTTTCTTCCGCCCATAGTCGTGATTCTATGGCGTTGAAAATTTTCATCAAATGTACTTCCTAATCCAATATCAATGTGCTTACTAAAATAGGACATTCGGTAGATAGAAGAACGCTCAAGTTGTTCCCTATTCAATAGATTATTATTACTAATGAAATATGTGAACTCGTCATCATTTTTAAATAAAATACTACCAATCGCTCGTAAACCAATGGTATTAAAATTTCGATTTGGAATATGGTCAGAGATTAAACCCCAAGTATTTGTTCTACGACGGGAACGAATGCCATGATAATCATTTTTGAATTTGGTGAAATAAACACTTCCTTCTTGTATCTCATGACCGTCTGATGCAGCAATTCCAATATACTCTTTACGAGAACCTCCAAAGTCTATACGTTCTTCATAATCTACATTAAACTCAATAATAGAATCTAATCCAGGCGATAAATCTATTCGTTGACTGGCAAAAGCGTCTTGTACTTTATATACAATTTTAATACTTTCATCCGTGTTTCCTTCATTTTTAACCCGTGCTTTGAACGTAATTTTAGTGCTATCTCGATGTAGTAAAACATCTTCATCAATAATTTCTAATTTCCAATCTTTTAATTCGGGAATAAATAATTCAGCGTGTGTAGAAGATAGGTTATTTCCTTTTGAATCGTTGATTTTGGTTTCTATCCGATAGCTTTTGCCACCTTTCGTTTTTGAAGGCACTTGTGCTTTAAAAGGAATGTAAAGCGTATCATTCGCTGGTATTTCAACTGATTTGGGAATAGGTAAAAACCTAGCAAATTTCCAGTTTTTAGGAAGATTGATTGTAGGATGGATTTCTAATGGTTTATCCCCTCTATTTATAATTCTAATCGAATTAAAATAAATATTATTGGTCGATTTTAAAATACTGGTAGGCTTAACAAATTCAGCAACAACAGGATTATCGGATTGCGTATAGACTACAATCGGCAAAAGTAGAGATAATATGATAATCCATGATTTTTTCATTAGGTGAAAGAGAGGTAGTGATTAGTTGCTTAGTGCTTAGTAAGTAGGAATAATAATTAAAGCAGTGATTTTAGGCGATAAAACTATTTAACTGCAAAGTACTTTAAGTTGTATGTTAAGACATAAAAACTTTAGTATTCCTTGCAGTTAAATATTTAAATAGAGAATTAATGATATGGTAAAAGTAAACTAATTCACCCAATAACTAGGCAACTAGTTCGCTAAGTAACCAATCACTAGTTAGCTGGCATTAAAGTATAAACAACTTTTACTTTGTATTGTCCCGCTTTTACTTGCTTGTCTAATAAACTTTCGTCAGGCATATTAGGTAATTGCCATTGTCCAATTCCCCACCAGATGATGAAATTG
>CAYLSF010001242.1:0-2582 GCA_964385675.1 uncultured Saprospiraceae bacterium | reverse complement strand
CAGTTGACATATCCTCTTTTATCGTATTTGAATAGTGTTAATTCTTTATGGTCTGGAATATTATTAAAATTCGCTGTTGTAAAAGTCAAAGTTCCTTGATTCCAAAGATCTAATGCATTCGTTCCGCCTTCACAAAAGGAGTAATCGATACCATTTGGAGGCACCGTTGCTATAACTTGTTTAAGTGGATTGTGGATATTGATCGTAAAATTGCTGTAATTCAAGGTGTATTTAACCTTGAAACAACCATTACCTGTATTTACAATACGATAATATCCTGGCTCTAAGTCTTCTAAATTCGTAATTGAAGTCAACTTCGCATCTGTAGCTAAATCATATACTTCAAAAGAATAAGGATAGGAAGAGCCACAGGTAGAAGTGCTAATGTTTCCTGCACCGTTGCATCCTGTGGGAATATGAATATCTCTAAATTCTCCAACCGCTACTACGGCTGTCACTCGCTGTATAGGTTCTGTTATACCTGGTACGTCACCACTTAGACAAGTTGCTAACTGATTCCCATCTAAATCTGCAAAAGAAACCGTTTCTTTGCCATCTGCATCAATGGCAATCGTCTTTACTATTTTATTTTCCATTAAAGCACTAGTATAACGTACTAATGGACTGCTACCTGTATAGTCTGATATATTATCATCATTTCCATCATATTGTAGGACTACATTGTAGGGATGAGCACCTAAGCCGAACATCATATACAATTCATGGAATTGGGAGAGACGCATAGAATAGGTTGAAGCTTCATGACCTTGTCCCATACGGTATGCATCACCAGGGCCTACTACTCTGCGTTGTGCGCCAGTCAATAGGCTATATTCTGTCCGGGTATATGGATAATTGGTCAAAGCATGGGTTGACTCCGCTGTCGTCAAACTGCTATAATGTTTGCCTAAAGATCCTATACTAGTTTGGTCTATGGCACTCGGTGAATGGATACCACCTGATTGAGTTTTCTTACTTTGGTCTTCATATAAATGAAAATCTTTGTCAAAATCTGTTGACCAATGGTACGCCGTCCCACTAGCATTATCAAAGAAATTATCTTTATAGGAGATACTTCTTCTTTCTAGTGGCGCAGCTAAGGTCGTCAATACGGCTCTGCCCCATCCGTCATATTTAGTCTCTGTTGCCCAAACATCATCGTCTGTTTTTAGTTTGGATTGGATTTGGGTCGGTCTGCCTAGTTCGTCATAGTACGTGCGTGTCTCTGATAATATGTTACAGTTATTTTCTCCTAATCCATCGTAAATAGTGGTATGCGTATAGTTGTGTTGGATCGCATCTACTGGGTTTGGACTCAAGTAATCACAACTAAAGTTGATGGTCATATTAGCATCTACTGGAACATCTTTCGTCAATACATTAAATTTTATAAAATAATCCTTGGTCTCATCAGCGGAAGTCACCTCTAAAAGTGTTTCTACAGAGCTGCCTCTTATACGTTTGAAACGAATCGTATTCCCTGATCTTTCTATTCGTACTTTGTCACCTACTTGATACGACGAATAGACTCGATCTGAAGAAGAAGTTGATCCTAAATCATAGACATTCAGACCATGACCTGCTTTCACTAATGCCAAGTATTGTGGTCTATCATAGGGATTCGTGTAATCTTCTGTTGTAAAGCCAAAAGTATATAGTGCATTATTATTTTTGATTTCATGAACCATATAATCTAAGGATGTTGATACTGGTGGTGGTGGTCCACTTTCTGTTGCACTAACTACAGTATTTATAATATTAGCCTTGGATATTTGACAAGAAGACATACTAGTATTATAACCATATGCTGCTGTTTTTACAGCAGTGGTTCCAGCTAGCTTCATATGCTTGACATTTTCCCATTTTACAGGTATCTGGCCGTTTAATGTTACTACACTGAGTAACACTATAAAAAACAGACAGAATATATATTTTTGATTATTCATGTTTTTATATTGAGATATGCATATAAGTAGTTTGAGGTATTTATTTCAACATTATGAAAACAATTGAATACTCGAATAATTAAACAACAGAACAGTTGAAGTTTTATAATTTCACCTGAGTACTTCAATTATTCAAATATTTGGTTGTTTAATTGTTCAAGTATTTCAAAATAAGTTGAAATAATTTCACCGAACTACTTAGGACATAGCGTATTAAGTATTAGGCGATATTCTCCCAATACCTATATACTCTATTAATAGTACGCAATAGCTAGTTTTTATAATTAATTTCATGTTTTGAGACAATGCGCTTACCACTTGATACTTCTATAGACTCACGGTACACCTTATATAAGCGATCATCTTTATATTCGTATTCTGTGAAGAAATTTTCTGCATCTAAGATATAAAGCAGTTGGCCTGTCTTCTCATCATATACATAGGAAGTCATTGGTGCATCTAGTGGATGGAAACGAAAATCATCATAGTAAGCAGTACCATAACATACAGCTCCAACCACTAATTCGTATCCAGCATAAATATCTGGTATTTCTATGTCAATGGTTAATAAATACCAATCACCTGCTTTGACTGTACTGGCATCGCTTACTTTGACTTCTCCTCCGTCAATATAAG
>CAYLSF010001241.1:0-2586 GCA_964385675.1 uncultured Saprospiraceae bacterium | reverse complement strand
AAATTTAAGCGTTCAATAAATTGAATTTTAAACTACTTAGACTTAATATACCTTAGAATGAAAAAATCTACACTTTATGCTTTTGGCATAGGACTTACACTATGTAGTGTTGTCTTAGTATTTGGATTTACCGATCCATTGGCTAATAATACGTCAAAAGAAGAACCAAAAGAAGCCGTAAATACAGAAGCAGAAGAAGAGCCTTTTGACGTTATGATGAAGGTATTGACACACAAACGTTGCGTCAATTGTCATCCATCAGGCGATAAACCTCGACAAGGAGAAGATAGTCACATTCATAACTTTGGAGTTATGAGAGGGGAGGATAATCATGGGATTGCTGCTTTACGTTGCGAAACTTGCCATCAACATGAGAATAATGATTATTCAGGTGTACCAGGTGCTCCAGAGTGGAGTTTAGCACCCCTAAGCATGAAATGGGAAGGTTTAACAAGGGTAGAAATTGCAAAATCCATGTTGGATCGCAAGAGAAATGGTAATCGTTCCTTGGATCAAATCGTTAAACACCTAACGGAACATGAATTGGTATTATGGGCTTGGGAACCTGGTGTAACATCTGATGGTACGCCTAGAGAAAAGCCACCTGTTCCAAAAGAGGAGTATATTAAAGCCGTAAAAGCTTGGGCAGCAGCGGGAGCGGTTATTCCTGAAAAATAGTTTCCCGATAGCTATTGGGATCAAAATTCATTCATTCAAAATTAATCATAATGAAAATATCATTTAAAATAAACGGTGTGGAGCAAACGGTTGATGTGGATGGTAAAACACCATTATTGTGGGTTATTCGAGACACATTGGACTTGAAAGGGACAAAATTTGGTTGTGGAAAAGCAGCCTGTGGAGCGTGTACCATTCATGTCAATGGCGAAGCCGTGCGTTCCTGCTCGTATGCGGTAAAATTTGCAGAAGGTAAAGAGGTGACAACAATTGAGGGTTTATCAACTGCTGATAATTTACATCCTGTTCAACAAGCATGGATAGAAGAAATTGTACCTCAATGTGGCTATTGTCAGCCAGGGTTTATGATGGCAACGGCAGCAATGTTAGAAAAAATCCCAAATCCAACAGACGAAGATATTGATAATAATATCGTTAATATTTGCCGTTGTGCGACTTATTACAGAATGAGAAAAGCCATTCACAGGGCAGCAGAACTAAAAAATAGTTAATAAACCTATAAGGTTTTCAAAACCTTATTAGGTTTAAAACGAAATTGAAAATAACTAGGAGTTACGAATTACGAATACCTCGCACCTCGAAATTCATAACTCGCAATAAAATAAATCATGAGTAATTCAGATAAAGGGGCAACTCCAAAAAAGAAAAAGCGATTTAATCGACGGAAGTTTTTGGTTTATACTTCTGTTGGTATAGGAGTTTTAGCAGGAGCGGGTTATTTAGGTCGTCATGCTGCTAGACGATATTTGGCAGATACTTTGGATAGATCGGATACGCCTTTATTTATGGGCGAAACGAGTAATCCTTCTGTTTGGTTTGAAATCACGGCAGAAAACAAAGTGATTGTATATTCCCCAAAAGTGGAAATGGGGCAAGGGACATTTACAGCATTAGCCCAAATTGCGGCGGATGAAATGGAATTGGATATTGAGCAAATTACAGTGACACACGCACCAACAGATTCTGGGAATATTGATGGAATTAGTACGGGAGGAAGTAATTCGGTCTCAGGTGTATGGCAACCATTAAGAGAATTATCTGCTACGATGCGTGAAATGTTGAAAAGTGAAGCCGCACAACAATTAGGCGTAAGTGTTGGCAGTTTGAGTGTTAATAAAGGGGTAGTGAAAGGAGGAGGAAAGGAATTAACCTATGGAGAGATTGTAAAGAATAAAGCTGATGGAGAATGGGATATTCCAGATACGCCACCGTTAAAAGCAGTAAAAGATTACAAATTTGTAGGAAAACCTGTAGCAAGGGTAGATTTGAAAGATAAAGTAATGGGGGCTCCTATATTTGGAATGGATTACTCTTTTCCTGATATGTTATATGGAGCTGTTGCACGTTCTGAAAACATAGGGGCTAAATATGTGGATGCAGATATTTCAACGGCTGAAAAGATGCCTGGCGTTGTAAAGGTGGTGAAAGAAAAAGATTTTGTAGGAGTAGTAGCAAAGTCAAGGGTAGAAGCTGAAAATGCTAAGAATGCCTTGAACGTAACATGGGATATACCTAAAGTTTGGCAAAATAGAGATATTGAAAAAATGATAGAGGTCGGAAAGGGTACACCTATCACGATTCAGAAAAAAGGGGCGACTGTTTCTAATGAGAATAATGACATGATTCTATCGGAGTATAAAAGCCCGATTGGAGCACATGCACAATTAGAGCCAAATGGTGCGGTGGCACACGTAGAAGGCGATAAGGTAACGGTAGCATTATCTACACAAGTCGTTGGTATTACTAGAACAGAGGTAGCAGAGCGATTGGGCATTGATGCTGAAAATGTGAATATTATTCCTACTTTTCTAGGTGGTGGATTTGGGCGACGATTGCACACACCCAATGCGATGCAAGCAGCCGTTTTATCTAAAGCCGTAGGAAAAC
>CAYLSF010001240.1:0-2587 GCA_964385675.1 uncultured Saprospiraceae bacterium | reverse complement strand
TAAGATTGAAAATTACCGTCGAAAGCATGGATTAGCATATGAAGATTTAGCTCTTAAAATCGGTATTGATGAAGGAACTTTGAAAAAAATTGCTAGAAAGCAAAGCAATCCACATCAAAGTACTTTAGATAAAATTTTAAATATAGTTGAAAAGGCATCAGATTAGATGCCTTTTATTTCTACCGTTTTAATAATTTTATAATCTAGTTCAGTAAGTTAATTTTTTCCTTAACTTGCTTCACAATTTTCAAAACATTAAACACAACCCAAAATGCTAGTTAAAACATATGGAAGTGCAGTATATGGTGTGGATGCCCAAATGATAACAATAGAAGTTCATGTAGGTGGTCAAGTCGGTATGGGTATTGGCTATTCCTTAGTAGGTTTGCCCGATAATGCAGTACGAGAAGGCTATCAAAGAATACAGGCTGCTGTTCAAAATTCTGGTTTAAGATTACCTAGACTAAAGACCGTAGTTAATATGGCACCTGCTGATTTGAAAAAAGAAGGGTCGTCTTATGACTTACCTATTGCAATAGGAATGTTGGCAGGAATGAAACAAATTGAGGGTAATATTGGTGAATATGTCATCATGGGTGAATTGTCATTGGATGGAAGTTTAAGACCAATAAAAGGAGCCTTACCTATAGCTATACAAGCTCGAAAAACAGAACATATCAAAGGTTTTATCCTACCAAAAGAGAATGCTAAAGAAGCAGCTATCGTTAATAATTTAGATGTATATGGTGTAGATAATCTTAAACAAGTTGTTGATTTTTTCAATGGTGAAGGCGATTTAAAACCAACTGAGCTTAATACTAGAGAACTATTTTACGACACACTAGATATTCATGATGTAGATTTTTCGGATGTAAAAGGACAGGAAAATATCAAACGAGCCTTAGAATTAGCTGCGGCTGGAGGTCATAACGTAATTTTAATTGGTCCTCCAGGGTCAGGTAAGACCATGTTGGCACGACGATTACCTACTATCCTTCCTCCCTTAAATCTCTATGAAGCATTAGAAACTACTAAGGTTCATTCTGTTGCTGGGTTATTACCTAAGAATGTAGGATTAGTTGCCACTCGGCCATTTCGGGCACCTCACCATACAACAAGCGATGTAGCCTTAGTTGGAGGAGGCTCATTTCCAAAGCCGGGTGAAATTTCTCTAGCTCATAATGGTGTTCTTTTTTTAGATGAGTTACCAGAGTTTAAACGCCAAGTATTAGAAGTTTTACGTCAGCCAATGGAAGAAAGAAGAGTCACGATTTCAAGAGCAAAAATTAGTGTTGATTATCCTGCAAATTTCGTTTTGATTGGAGCCGCTAATCCATGTCCCTGTGGTTTTTTTAATCATCCAGAACGAGATTGTTCGTGTGGTCCAGGTGTTGTAAAGCGTTATTTAAGCAAGATTTCAGGTCCATTATTAGATAGAATCGATTTACATGTAGAAGTCATTCCTGTTTCTTATGATGAATTAATGAACTGGGAACGTCCTGTTGAAAGTTCAAAAGATATAGCAGAACGTGTTATTAAAGCAAGACAAATTCAAGAGGAGCGGTTTAAAGATTACCCTTCCATTTTTTGTAATGCTCAAATGCCGAGTCGTCTTGTTAAACAAGTTTGTGTATTAGATAAGCCCTGTCAAATTCTACTTAAAAAGGCAATGGAAAAGCAAAAGCTTTCTGCTCGTGCTTATGATCGCATCCTAAAGGTAGCTCGTACTGCTGCTGATTTAGCGGGTAAAGAGAATATTGGTATTGGTCATTTAGCAGAAGCGATTAATTATAGAAGTTTAGATAAAGAGGGTTGGGCTGGATAATGAAATCCATAAATAATTAATTAGAACCTATAAAAATATGCTTTGCCCATCTATAAGGTTTTATATTTTGCTTAATCATTTCCCTTTTCGCATTGCTGAGAGATGTATTATAACTTATTCCTTTTACAACATTTTGATGAAAAGTGTCTAATAATTTAGCAGAAGACCGATCAGGAATATCATCCATACTTACAATAATATTAGGAATACCATTGTAGAGTGCGGGTCTAGTAATAGAAATAATCCCCTCGCCCTCAACAAATTTTCCTTTGTCCGAAGAACAGCTATTGAACAGTAACAACTCACATTTTAACGAGGAATATTGATATAAATCATCTTTGGTAAAAGTAATGAATTTTCCATTTTTATCCTGTAATACAAAATAGACCACTCCATCTTTGTTTATACTATGAGTAGAATATTGAATAATATTTGCACTTAAAATATTGGCACTTGGGTAACCTATTGAAGTATTATTATCAAAATAAATACGGGTTTTCTTTGAGTTCTTCTGATAGAGATTTTGAGCATTCACTAATTCATTTTGACTGAATGAAAGCTGACCTAATGAATAATGTTGACCTTTAAGGGGAATCGAAGTACTAGTTGTTGAAAAAGGAGCTATACCTAGATAGAAATATTTATAGCTTTCAGTATTTGGTCTATTAGTCAACCATAAACTAGTAGAATAATGATAGCTGACATCAAAATCATTAATTAGATATTTTCTGTTACACGATAATTTGAGAAAATTCGATAGAA
>CAYLSF010001239.1:0-2589 GCA_964385675.1 uncultured Saprospiraceae bacterium | reverse complement strand
CTAAAGTAAGATTAACAATCTCTAGATACTTCATTTTTAGATTGTTAATCTTTTTAATGTCTAATATCAAATGGAACAAATAACAGCTTATGTGAAGGAAAGTTACAATGAATTACTCAACAAAGTAACTTGGCCTACTATGGAAGATTTACAAAGCAATACAGTATTGGTATTAGTCGCATCCATGATTATTGCACTGGTTATTTTTCTGATGGATGCTATTTCAAATACTTTATTGTCAAATTTGATATATGGTACTTAGTCATTGACCTAAGACTAACATCATATCATAATACCAATTACAATTATATGGCGGAATTAGAAAAAAAGTGGTACTCACTACGAGTAATATCGGGTAAGGAACGAAAACTCAAAGAACGAATTGAGTTAGAAATCAGACGTTCTAAATGGGGGAGTGTTATTTCGCAAATAGTTGTACCAACCGAAAAGGTTTATAAAATCCGAAACGGAAAAAAGGTTATTCTTGAAAAAAATATCTTGCCAGGATATATTCTAGTGGAAGCACTCGATGGAAAACTATCGGGTGAAATCATTCAGAAAATTACTGGTTTGACTAATGTTATTCACTTTTTGGGTAAATCTAAACCCATTCCTATGCGTAATTCTGAAGCAAATAGGATTTTAGGAAAGGTGGATGATGCACAAGGGGCAGCAGAGTCATTAGTCGAACCATTCATTGTGGGGGAAACTATTAAAATTATTGATGGTGCTTTCAATGAATTTGTGGGAGATATTCAAGAAATAGACGAAGTGAAGAAAAAGCTCAAAGTAATTGTAAAAATATTTGGGCGAGGCACAGAGGTTGAGTTGAATTTCATGCAAGTGGAAAAACAGTCTTAATTTAAAGGATATTCTTTTAAAAGACTTCAATAAATAAGTTTACAATGGCAAAGGAAATCGGCGGTTACATTAAACTTCAAGTAACAGGAGGTAGAGCGAATCCTGCACCACCTATTGGTCCTGCATTAGGTGCGAAAGGGGTAAACATCATGGACTTTTGTAAGCGATTTAATGCAGCTACTCAAGATAAAATGGGTATGGTGCTTCCAGTCGTTATTACAGTTTATAAAGATAAGTCTATTGATTTTATCATTAAAACGCCACCTGCGGCAGTTCAATTGAAGGATGCAGCCAAAGTCAAAAAAGGTTCTTCTGTACCTAACCGTGATAAGGTTGGTAGCGTTACTTGGGAACAAGTAAGAGCAATAGCAGAGAATAAAATGGCTGACTTAAATGCATTTAAAGTTGAATCTGCTATGAAGATGGTTGCTGGTACTGCCCGTAGTATGGGATTAACAGTAGAAGGCACTCCTCCTTGGGAAGCAGAAGCGTAACCAAAAACATTTTGTCCCGATAGCTATCAGGATGAAAAGGTCAAGTACCGTAGGAAGTTTAGTTCAGAGCTAAACGTTATTACCTCACAGGTCAGTTAAAAAATCATTAGAAGGCTGACTTTAATTTTTTGAAAAAATGGCTAAAAGAATTCCGAAAAGGAGAAAAGCTGTAAGTGCTAAGGTAGATCCAAAGAATCTATATTCACTAGCAGAAGCTTGTGCTTTAGTTAAAGAAGTAAATACAGCGAAATTTGATGCCTCTGTTGATGTACACGTTCGTTTGGGAATTGACCCTCGTAAAGCTGATCAGGCATTAAGAGGTACAGTATCACTTCCTCATGGAACGGGTAAATCAAAAACAGTATTAGTATTCTGTACACCTGATAAAGAAGAAGAAGCAAAAGCAGCAGGTGCAGATTACGTAGGACTTCAAGAGTATATTGACAAAGTTCAAGGTGGTTGGACAGATGTTGATGTAATAATTGCAATGCCAACTGTAATGGCAAAAGTAGGTCGCTTAGGTCGTATATTAGGGCCTAGGGGATTGATGCCAAACCCAAAATCGGGTACAGTAACAATGGATATTGCAAATGCAGTAAGTGAAGTGAAAAAAGGTAAAATTGCATTTAGAGTAGACAAGTATGGTATTATTCATGCTTCTGTTGCACGAGTTTCGTTCTCGGCTGACAAAATAGCAGATAATGCTAATGAATTACTAGGAACTCTAGTGAAAATGAAGCCCTCTAGTGCAAAAGGAGTATATATGAAGTCAATTACTGTAGCTTCTACCATGAGTCCTGGTATCAAGGTTGATCCAAAAACTATTCGTTAAATCCGTTTTATCCTTTTTGATTAAAGGGTAAGCTAAATGCTTCTAAAATGACAAAAGCAGAAAAAACAGCTATTATAGAGGAATTAACTGAGAAATTTACCAATGCGAAATATTTCTACTTAACGGATTTTTCTACTTTAACAGTAGAAGAAACGAATGAGTTGAGAGCAATTTGTTTTGAAAAGGATGTTGAGATGAAAGTCATCAAAAACACCTTGATTAAAAAAGCATTAGAAAGAGTATCAGAAACTCAATATACAGAATTATACGATTCATTAAAAGGGCCTACCGCAGTAATGTTTTCAGAAGTAGGAAAAGTACCTGCTGTTATCCTTAAAGAATATCGTAAAGGTCATGATATGCCAACATTAAAGGCAGCTTATATTGATTCATCAGTTTATG
>CAYLSF010001238.1:0-2591 GCA_964385675.1 uncultured Saprospiraceae bacterium | reverse complement strand
GCATCACTAATTTTTTAAAACCGCTAGAATATGATTTCATCTAACATTGGTTTATTAAATACTTTAAGTTTAGTTTTTGTAGTGCTTTTATGTTTGACTTCATTAAATATGGCAGCTCAGCCTACACTAGAGAAAGAAAATAATACTACCCTTTGTGTAGAATATGTACATAATATTGGTAGTAGAGTAAACCCTAAATGGAGTATAACAAGACAATCTAGAGAGACGGATCTAATTAATTGTATTAGAAGTAATAATGATTTAATTTCAAATTATTCTGATTTACAAAGACCATTTAAAATATCTTTTAATTCGATAAATTTTACGCTAGAATTATTGAGAATGAACGGAACTTGTATCGCTATTTTACCAATGACAAGGATGGTAATAGGTAATAAAGATGTAGGGGGAATAACCTCTTTAGTATCAGGAACGAGTTGTCCAAATTAAGTCAATAAATGATACTTATATCCCTTAATAAAAGCAAAATGAGATTTTTAAAATTACGACAAGGTGTTTCATTAGTAGTGCTATTATTCGGCAGTTTCAATCTATTTGGACAAACATCTTGTGCCCAAAATATAGCTCATGCAGAATCCTTTTATAAAGAAGGACGATTAGAGCGTGTAGTTTTATTATCAGCCGATAGCTGTAGTAATGCTGAAAAGATAGAATTACTGCGTTTACAGGCGGAGGCGTATGCCGCCTTATCTGAATTAGATAAGGCAAAAAATAAAATAGAAACGATTCTTCAAATCAATAAGGTATTTAAGCCAGACTTTACAGACTCTAAGCGATTCAAAAAGCTTTATGATGCTATAAAAAGACAAGAGCAGAAAAACGTTACATACACTATATCTAAATCTATAGATAGTCTTGAACTAGGAGGGGCGAATATTAAGATTATTACCAGTGAGGATATAGAAAAAAGGGGATATAGAAATCTAAGTGATCTTTTTCAAGATATAGCAGGGATTAGTTTAACTCAGGGGTATGGCAACACCTTTTTGTACAATAGAGGAATTAGAAATGTTAAAGAAACAGAAGGTGTATTGATATTGATAGATGGGGTGGAAGATAACAAAATATGGTTACAATCAATCAATATATCGGATCAGTATGCTTTATCAAATATAGAAAGAATAGAAATATTAGATGGTCCTCAATCTACTTTTTATGGAGCTAATGCCTTGACCATGGTAATTAATGTTATTACAAAAAAGGCGGCTAATATACTACCACACCATGAACCTATTGGCTTGATTGGACAATTGATGCAGCAGGTTTCATTTGATGATACTGAAGTACCTAATAATACCTCGGTTGCTGATGCTACTTTTATGATGGACTTAGGACATCAATCTATTTTGACTTTTAATGGTAAATATGCAACATTAGATAGAAGAAATCTATTAAATTTTGATACTTATGAGCCTAAATCAAAAGATTTATATCAATTTATATACGGCTCGTTATTGACAGAACAACAAATTGAAGAAGTACAAGCCTCTGATAGTATAGCATATAATAATTCTACTATAGATTCAAGATATAAACCACATCAATATGTAAATGTATCACTCACCTTGGATATTGATAATTTTAAGATTGGTGCAAACTTTCAAGATATTCAAAATGAAACTACTTCTATTTATGCCGATAGACGAAATTTTGGAATCATGAATAGTGCGTATCACGATGAAATAGGAGGATTCTACATAAAGTTTAACAAATTTGTAGCGAATAATTTTTTCATAAATGCCAGTTCATCTTATCGGATAGAAAATTCGTTATCCTATCAAACTAGACTATTATCCTATCAGTCCTTTGATTTGTCTTTGGAAGATGAGTATGATTTGGAGGAGCAAACGTATCAGCAGCAATCTCAAGAGTTTAGAACGGAAGTCAATATGGAATACACAGGTGTTTCATGGATGAACTTGATAGCGGGAATGGAGTATAGAAATGGTTTATTACAAGGTAATTATCAATTAAACAAAGGGTTTAATAATTATCATTTTTTTAATTCTTCGCTCAATATGTTGGGCTATAGTTTTCAGCAAAATAATAGTTATAATATTGCTCCTTATGCAGGGGTGAATATTCATCAAGATTATATAAAAGGACTGAACTTATCACTTGGAGTTAGATATGATGGATATTTTAGAACATTAAACAATTATGACTTTAATGATGATAGCTATTACAACGATTTTTTAGCATTTTATCAAAGATATTATGGTGTCTCTTCTAATACAAATGAACAATTTAATGCGTATGGAGATACCACTTTTTTGAGAACTAATATTTACAATAAAGCAATAAATGGTATAAGATTTATTTTAAGTCCTAAATTATCTATTATTTATGATGCTTTAAGAGGACATTCCGACCAAAGATTAGTCTTTAAACTTTTATTTAACCGAGGGTTTCAAACTACTTCACAAGCTGTTCGGTACGGGACTACACCAGATGTTATCTTTAATAATCCCTTTATTGCAGAACCTACAATAGCGAATAATAGAGAAATTAATATTAATTATAGAAATAAAAATATACAAGTTTCCGCTAGTTATTATAATGTGAAATAC
>CAYLSF010001237.1:0-2594 GCA_964385675.1 uncultured Saprospiraceae bacterium | reverse complement strand
AAATAATTACCACTCACCAGTCACTATTCCATCTTACACCACAAAAAATGACGACTAAATACAGGTCCAATCAAAAGATTATCCTTATAAACCGCTCCTGTAGCAGAAGCAGAAAGTTCACTACCATCATTGATATAAATGGTTGCTTGTTCAAAAGAATTATCTTTTGGTGTGAGTTTAATCACTTCTGAAGGGGAATGTGCTGTACTATCGCCTGCATGAGATAGAAATTTGAGTAATTGCGGATGACAGCCTACCCAAAGATTTCCTTCTGTATCTAATTCGATATTATCTACGCCGGTATTGGTGAAAAACTCACTTTTGTAAGTTAATGTTCCAGTTTCAATATTTCTATCATAAGTATAAATTGTATTATCAGATGGGGATGACATATATAATGTTTTGCCATCCAAACTTACATTAATGCCATTAGCATAGGTGACATCTTCGATGCCCGTCGCATTTGCTTTTTCACCATCATAATACACTATATTTCCCGTCCCAATTTGTGCCAAATCCTTAATAGAGCGACTTGTACTTGCTCGTTCATTATGATCATTGGTCATATAAAAGGAGCGTTCGCCTACGCCTACTATATCATTTGGACTGATAATTAATGGATCTGTAATAGAAGCTTTATGTTCTAAAGTGTCATTATAATATTCAAAAATCTCTATGGCATCTTGATCCGATTGATGATTGATGACATATAGAATGCGTTTACCTTCTGGTGATATATAAAGCGAAATACCATGTGGATGAAATTCTGTTTTGGGGAAATCTGGCGTTAAATGAATAGGATGTGGCATAGAATCCTCTAAATGTAAGGCATAAATACCTCCTTTTTCAGGACTTTTATGTATCAAGTCTTTCCATCTATCATAAGAGGATAAAAAGGCAACTCCTGTTTCTTGGTCAATCGTAATATCTTCTACACCTGGTACATAAACTTTTTGAATCTCACCTTTAAATTCATTTGTTATGGTTTTAAAGCCCCCTGCTTGCCAAAATGTTTTCAAGAAAAATCCTACAAGAAGTAAAAGTAGTACTAAGATAATTTTCCAAATCGTTTTCATGTGTATAGTTTTAAATTCTTATTCTAGCCCCAAATTAATAATTAATTCCCGATAGCTATCGGGATAACAGTTAATAATTACAATTTACATTCGTACTAATTTCCCTCGCTGCAGCAATTGTCCTTCTTTACTTCTAATTTCTATAATATAAATTCCTTCCTCCCAATCATTCACATAAATACTCTCATGGAGTTGATGTGTTGAATGTATTAACTGCCCTTGTATCGTCAAAACGTTGAGTTGATAACCATTTACAGGCACATCATCGGTTTGTACCCTAAAGGAATGATAACTTGGATTTGGAGTGACAATCAAACCTTTTTCGTGTCGTGTTGGTATAGATTGACCTTTTCGTTGATAGATGGTGTTTTCTTCTAGTAATAAATAACCATTTTGAGGATCTGAAAAGATAAAATTGGAAATGTGTCCCTCTATTTTAAAATCTTCTTGCCAAGTATGCCCACCGTCGATTGTTCGATAGAGCGTACTACTTTCCTCGTCATTATTTATTGCATATAAATACCCTGTTTTTGTATTGATAAAACTTATTTTTTGTCCATGTTCATTTGCATTATGAGAAAAATGAATTGCTGTCCAAGTTTGCCCTTTATCAAGTGTTTTTAAGAGTTGACCTTCATTTGTCAGGATGACATGAATAGATTCATCTATCATATCGTAGGCATTGATTTTATGCCCTAAGTCAATAGAGTTATATAAATATGTCCAATTTTTTCCTTTATCATTGGTGTGATATACCGCACCAAACGTACCTACTTCCGCATTA
This sequence comes from uncultured Saprospiraceae bacterium, assembly GCA_964385675.1. GTDB lineage: Bacteria > Bacteroidota > Bacteroidia > Chitinophagales > Saprospiraceae > CAYLSF01. Next base: position 734 of record CAYLSF010001237.1, on the reverse strand, counting down.
TATCCCTGAACAATAATAAATCCATTTTGAGGATTAATAAATTTTAAATCGTGATATTGATAAACATCATCTGCTATGGTGACGTGTTTCCAATTTGCTCCGCCATTTTCTGTATAAAAGAATCCATATTGATTGACTATGACTAAATTACGCTCATCAAAAGCATGAATTTGTTCTATAGTTCCATACTCAAAGCCACTCCACACATTAAAGTCATATAAAAGTTTCCAGGTTGAACCACCATCTGTCGTTTTGAAAAGAGCATTATCTAAACAATCGTGTGGAAAAAAACAACCGCTACCCGCAAAACCAATTTGAGCATTTAGAAAAACTATATCTCCAGAAATACCTTCTGCTTGTAGGCTAGTGGTATGAAAATGGGCTTGTTCATCTTGATAGGTAATATTAGCATCACTACCACTTAAATAGAGTTGATTATGTTGCAATGCCATCTTAGAGAAAGTAGAAGTGTGCGATTCATACACTTTTGACCATTGTGCCATACAGATAGGCATAGTACACCAGAGGAGTACCCATATTAAAATACTAGATTTCATGGTTGAGCAAATTTGAATTTAAAATGTATTGGTATGCTAAATATAGGGAAAATAGATGACACGACGGACGGTGAACGGCAGACGGTGGACGTTTTTCACAATGACATAAATTATAATATCATATAAAATTTTGATTATCAATAAGATTTGACTTTAAGTGTATATCTAAAAAAATAA
>CAYLSF010001236.1:0-2598 GCA_964385675.1 uncultured Saprospiraceae bacterium | reverse complement strand
ACAATTCTATTGGCATCAATACCTTTTGAAACGATGTAGTCTTTTGCAAATTTTGCTCTTCTTTGAGAGAGTGCTATATTGTATTTAACCGTACCTCTACTATCCGTATGAGAGCTTAACTCAATTTTAAAAGTTGGATTTTCTTTTAAAACTTCTGCCAGTCTATCCAATTCTTGACGAGCGATTCGGTTCAGCCAATGTTTACCTGAACTGTAATAAATATTAGCTAATTTAAAGGAGCGATTAATGTCGATTTTTTCAAGAATGACTTCCTTATATAGGGTGTCTATTTCAAGAATACTTTTATCCTTTGTACTAATAGTAACAGCTTGTGTAATATAACCTGGCTTTTTGATAATCGCTTTGTAAGCCGTTTCTGATTTTCCAGAAAGTACAATTCTACCCACATCATCCGTTCTAACTTCTCGTGAGGACTCACCATTTACATCCTTTACATCTACCACTATAGCAGACATACCACTTTTATTTTCGTTTAAAATATCTATCATCATCACTACTTCAACATCCTCTTCCTTTTTTAAATCAAGCACTGTTGGTAATCCAAGAATTTTTTGTTGCTCTTTAGATAGTTTTTCTTCAGCTGCCTCCTCTTCCTTATCTTCCTCTTTGGGTAAGATAACCAAACCTCTAGCAGGAATAGATGGAGGCAGCATATAAGACTCTTGTAAAGGCATAATGGTTTCCGTTGCCTCATCCTTCATATCATCAATCAACTCCTCTAGCATTTTATCCTCTTCTGATTTTTCAGGAGTTTCTACCGCTACAGGTTGATTGATTTTAGGCACTTCTTTCATAGAGACGATAATCGGTATAGTTTTATGCTGATGAATATCTTTTGTATTGATTTTATATTTAAAGGGTAAAAATCCTTCTTTTTCTACTATCAATTCATACACACGTTCTGGTTTACCCGCAAAATGAATAGAACCAAATCCGTCACTCAATGAATTATGAATGCCATCAAAAGCTTTAATAGATGCTTTCGCTCCTTCCAAAAACATTTTTGTGTTGTTATCAATTATTTCTAATTCTAAAGAAACATTGATGATGGCTCTATGGAAATAATAAATATCATCATCACTTCCTTCTTTTCGGTTGGATGCAAAATATCCACTTTGTTTATCTGATGATAAAACTAATCCTACATCATCTTTAGGACTATTGATATTAGAACCCAAATTAGCACTTTTATCAAATATTCCTTCACGATTCATTCTGGTCATAAAAATATCAAACCCCCCATAACCTGTATGTCCTTTTGAACAGAAATATAACGTACCATCGCCATGTACATAAGGAAAAGCTTCTCTTTCTGGTGAATTTACAGCTTCTCCTAAATTAATTGGACGTACCCATCTTTTCTTCTTATTTAAATAAGTCATATAAATATCCGTACCTCCATAACCAAGTGGTTTGTCAGATGTAAAATAAAGCGTATCACCTGTCCAAGTAGCCGTAGGGTGCATGAAGTTGAAGTTAGGATTACAAAACGAAAGTGGTTTTGGTTTTTTCCAACCGCCTGTTTTGCTAGGTTCTGTCATGAAAATCGTCATACAGAACTTATTGCCCTTCTTATTAGGAATATTTGAGTTTCTTGAAAAGAAAAAACGTTGTTTACCGGGTGCAAAAGACGCTGGCCCTGAGTTTTTATCCCTTTGATTAAATTTATTAGACAATTCCTCTATTTCAGAGTAAACTTGATTGTTATCTTTTTGTGTAAAAAGTAAACTTGAAAATGCCCTACCTGTCCAATCAAAAGTGTGTCTTGCACCTTCATCATAATCGGAAATAAACATTAAGCCATCATTGAAAAACATAGGAGCATAGTCATCGCCTGGTGAGTTGAATGGCATATATCTAACATCAATATTGGGAAAAACAGGGCGTAGCTTTCGGATTTCTTTACAGGCTTTTGCCATCATTAGACCTTGACCTTTGTCTGGACGAAGTTTATCAAATTTTAAAAACCACTTTTCGGCTTCTTCGTACTTACCATTAGCCATTAATGTTTCACCATAATAATAATAAGTAATTGCTTTAGCTTTTTTCTCTTGTACAATTCCTGCATAGATTAATTCAGCCTTACTCATTTGATTAATCATTCTAAAGCAATAAGCTAATTTGGTACGGAGAGTAATAGTATGTTTCTCTTTCTGAAAGATCGCTTCTTCAAAAAGAGGTATTGCTTTTTTAAACCTAAGTTCTTTATATAGTCTATTAGCCTTCTCAATTATCTTATCTAGCTTGTGCTTACTATACTCTTTTTCAGTTAAAGGTTGAGCAATAGCTAGGCTAATTGAAACTAATAATAGATATAATGTAAAGGTGAAACATCTCATAAACTAAATGTATTGTGTTGCCGGTTGATTAAATCTTGTCTTTCACTAATTAGTATATTAGGTTTTTTACCAATATCTATACCAATTTATACTAAAAAAGATTGTTTTACTAAGTAATGATATAGTATTGTATGAAAAGTTGAAATTTATAAGGATTCTATGCTTTACATGATGACATAAATATAATAATATATATTTTAAATATTTACCATCAAAATATGCAATTTATATTTATTAT
>CAYLSF010001235.1:0-2599 GCA_964385675.1 uncultured Saprospiraceae bacterium | reverse complement strand
AACATATAATTTTTGATTATATCAAGTTTATTACAAACGTTCTTTTACAGTTATAGATTAGTTATTTTTGATATATATTAATTTAGGATTCTTTTTTGATAAAAGTAAGATCTTAAAAAAGTATGGATTTTGTAAAAGATCCACTAAATTTATGGGTCGAATATTTTTTATTAAAATTCTATCCAAATTAATATAGAGATAGAGACAAAAATTTAATTATGCGTAGTCTTATTTCCCTAGCAGTTACCTTAATTATTGGACTATTAGTTTACAACTATTTTTTCGGAACTGAAGAGGATAAAGAAAGTGTACCAGTCATCACACAAAATGTAAACAAGCTACTCAACTCCACTAAAGATAAATATGAAAATGGAGAGTACGACGAAGCGATTAAGAAAGTGGGAGACTTATTCAATGAATTGAAAGAGAAAGCTAAAGACTTTGGTGATGACTATCAAGAGAGATTAGCAGAATTAGAGAGAGAGAAAGAAGCACTTGAAGAGAAATTAGAAGATACTAAGAATATGGATAATACACGCTCTATAACATTTACAGATAAATCTAAATCTGAGGAAGAGATAAAGAAAGAGTTAGAAGAATTGTTACAAAAAGTAGATGAATTAACTAAGGAAATGGAATAATAAAATTTCAATCTACTTATTATCAATTTTTTGCACTTTATGTAATTTACTATATGAGTGACCAAAATATATTTTAACCGTCACTTTTACACTAAGAAGATATTGCTATTATGGATGGTTCTGAGCTTATTACGTGTAATACTTTGCACACTTGACTACAGTTCCAACCTTTTTTCATAAAATTCGTATAAAACATTTAACTGATTTACCCTAGTTTTTTTAATTGATTATTAGGCAAAAAACCTACTCTTATGAAGAAAGTATTACTACTAACGTTATTTGCTTGTTTTGCATATGGTAACACAGTTTTAGCTCAATGTGTTACAGGTGATTGTCAATTTGGATTTGGAACTTTTGTGTATAACAATGGTGAAAAATATATTGGGCAATTTGATCACGGTGAGAAAGATGGACAAGGTGTCTATTTCTACAATAATAATAGTACTTATTCTGGCTCTTGGAAAAAGGGCAAATTCAATGGTGAGGGAAGACTAACCAAAGCAGATGGTGGTGTTGATGCTGGTATCTGGGATAACGGACAATTAACTCAAACTATGGAAGTTAAGAATCAATGTATTTATGGAGATTGCCAAGATGGGTATGGTATTTATCTATATGCTAATGGTGTAAAATACATGGGTACTTTCAAGAATGGTGAAACAATTGATCAAGGTGTTTGCTACTATCCTAATGGTGCAAAATACGTTGGGCAATGGAAAAATCGTCAGATGAATGGCATGGGACGTTTGTATCATGCTGATGGCACAATAGAAGAAGGAACTTGGGGAAATGGAAAATATTTAGGAAAGGCTAAAGCTGTTATCGGTTGTGTAGAAGGAAATTGCGAAAATGGTACGGGTACTTATGTATATAGAAATAATACTAAGTACGTAGGAGATTTCCAAAATTCAGTAGCACACGGTTACGGTATATGCTATTTCTCGGATGGTGATCAATATATAGGCGAGTGGAAATTCCATAATTTTGATGGAAAAGGTACAATGTATCATAGTGACGGTACAGCACAAAAGGGCTTTTGGAAAAATAGTAAGTTTCTAGGGGCATCTGCAAGTACGCCACAAAGAACGGTAAAACCTTCTACTTTTAAAGCACCTAAAGTTTGGGCAGTATTAGTGGGGGTAGCTCGTTACAATCACATGAAGAGCCTAAAATATACAGATGATGATGCTTATAGAATGTATGCTTTCTTAAAGAGTCCTGAGGGAGGTGCATTACCTGATAATCAAATTCGTATTCTAATTGACGAGGACGCAAATAAAGAAAAAATCTTAGAAACTGTTCGTTCTACTTTTATGAAGGCAGATGAGAGTGATGTTGTATTCTTCTACTTCTCTGGTCATGGTCTTAAAGGTTCGTTCTTACCTATCGACTTTGATGGAAGCGGCAATAAAGTCATGCATAAAGAAATCATTGACGCTTTAGATCAATGTAAAGCAAAATCTAAAGTTGTGATTGCAGATGCTTGTCACTCAGGTAGTATTGATCCTAATGCAGAAAAGACAACTGCTATTCAATCTACGATTGAAACCTATTATCGTGCATTTAGTCAAACTTCAGGTGGTACAGTATTAATGATGTCTTCTAAGGCAGAGGAAACTTCAATTGAAAATAATGGATTACGTCAAGGTATTTTTAGTCACTTCTTAATTAGAGGATTGAAAGGTGCTGCAGATATGGACGATGATAAAATCATTACGATTTCAGAGTTGTATGATTATGTAGAAGCTAATGTTAAATTCTACACTAATAATTATCAAACGCCTGTAATCTATGGAAAGTATGATAAACAAATGCCATTAGGTGTTGTCAGATAAAAGATATTAAACATAAGATAGGAACTTAAATAGGCACTTTATTAATGAAGTGCCTATTTTTATGGGTAAAAACAGTTAATTCCAAAAAATAACAACGTCTAATTAGTCACGTCATATTAAATG
>CAYLSF010001234.1:0-2600 GCA_964385675.1 uncultured Saprospiraceae bacterium | reverse complement strand
CCCTGGGCATTGGAAAGAACTAGGAGTTTTGCAGAAAAGATACCTTTTTTGACGTTAAGTGCTACGTTTGATGATGCTTTGAGTGGTTTGGCTTATTTAAAAACCAATCAAGTTGATATACTTTTTTTGGATATTAATATGGATGAACTAACAGGAATCGAATTATTAGAAAGTACCCAAATAGATAGTCAAGTCATCATTACTACCGCCTATCAAGAATATGCCTTAAAAGGATATGAGTTGAACGTAACAGATTATTTATTGAAACCATTTAATTTTAATCGGTTTTTGCAAGCGGTCAATAAAGCACAAGATAATTTGAATCAACGCATAAAGGATACAGCGATTGAATATATTTTTGTGAAAACGGAAAACCGCTTAGAAAAAATCAATTTATTGGATATTATTTTTATTGAGGGAATGAGGGATTACCGCAGAATTCATACTGTAGATAAGAAGATTATGACCTTACAGAACTTCAAGGAACTGGAACAAATTATTCCGCCTAAACTTGTTTGTAGGGTGCATAAATCTTATATGGTTTCGCTTGGTAAGATCGAATTTATAGAAAAGAGTCGTATAAGAGTTGGAAACCAACTTATTCCAATTTCTGATACCTATAAAGCTAATTTTTTTGCACAGATAAAAGGCGGTAAATAATGAGGTAATACTCACAAGACGTTAAGGTAAAATCACTTCCTCTTTTGGCGCTATTTATTTCTCCTCACTTATTAATTTTAATTGGATTGACCCGCTCACTCCTCAATGAGTTAATACTATCCAATAAATATATAATCCCCCTTTACACAGAAATTCCACTAGATATTTTGCAGATTAAAAAGACTTACTTGCAGATGATTTCTCGCCTTTTGCATATCCCAATTGTAATAATAGATTGATTCATAGAAATTTGTGGTGGAATAAAATGAATGACGAACTCATGTATTATGATTATTACAGAGAAAAGTTCAATTGTACATTCAATTCAATTATAAAATTAAAAGGTCATGGATAAGGTTAAAATTGTAGCAGGTTTTGCTTATGGATTTCTAATTTTTCTATTTTATTTGGTAATCTTTGTTGAAAATTCAGAGCAAAGGTTATATGATGAAACTGTCGAAATCCTAATGATTCAGCATAAATTATCTTCTACGCAAGAAGTATTAGATTTATTTCCAAAATTAAAAGATATTAAATCTAAAATAAAACGAATTAATACGTTAAAAAATAGTATTAATAGTATCACAGGAGGCCCCTCTCCAAATGTATCAAAGGAAGAGAGTTTGCAAGTACAAGATTATATTGAAGAGATATATTTGTTACAACAAAACATTAAAGAAGAGTTATCACAGTTGAATCAAGCCATTTATACAAACTATATAGAAGTCCCTGTAAGTGCTATAAAAGTAAAATAGTAAAAGATATTTTGTGATTTTTAAACAGAGTCATTTCTGATATTGTTGAATGAGACGAATTAATAACAATCTATATTAGGAAAATGATAAATTTCAAAATAACGACAGTCGTAGAACAGGACTATAAGACGGTTTTTAAACGATTTGATAGGGATTTATTTTTAGCGTTAAAGCCACCTTTTTTACCCTTGACCTTAAATCGGTTTGATGGATCTATGAAAGGAGATGAAGTGCATATTACGTTAGGCAAAGGGGCGTTGAGTCAAGATTGGAATGCTTTAATTGTAGAGCAAGAAGAATCAGCTGATGAAATTTATTTTATTGATGTGGGGAGTAAATTACCGTTTTTCTTAAAAGACTGGAAACACAGACATCGAATCATAAAAGAAGGAAACGGGTCAAAAATCATTGATGATATTTCATATCAAACCCCATTTTTCTTGATGGATTATTTGATGTTTCCTGTTTTGTATCTTCAGTTTTGGGCTAGAAAACCGATTTATACTAAATATTTTAGATTGGAAAATGAGGGTAAATGATGTATGACTTTTCTCGTATATTAATCTCAACTTAAATGAAGTCAATCTCAGAAATAAAGGAAAAGCTAAATGAATTAAAATTTTTAGATAGGAAATTTGAAATTTTTGGAGCTAATGAGCACCAATACAAATTTAACAATTCAATTACTATTGAGCAGTTAAATTTGTTTGAGAAGAGGTATGAAGTTCAATTATCAGAGGATTATAAAGCTTTTTTGAATGAGGTTGGAGATGGAGGAGCAGGACCCTTTTATGGTATATATTCCCTACAAAAAAAGAATATTGATGAATCTGAAATAGAAAATAATTTTGAACTTTTAAAATTTGATTTTCCTCACAAAGGAAGATGGAATTGGTCAGAAAGAATACTTGATAAGTTTGATGAATTATTTGATGAGTTTCATGAATCGGAAGATAACGAATTAGCAGAATTTTTTCAAGAAATTTTTTGGGAGCAGTACTGTAAGGAAGAATTAACTTATGGGTGTATTTATATAGCAGACTATGGTTGTGCTTTGAATTTTCTTCTTGTTATTAAGGGGGAAGAAAGAGGAAAAGTTTGGTTTGACCAAAGAGCAGATAGAAATGGTATTACGCCTGTTGTAGATAAAAATGGAGAAGGTTTAGACTTTTCAGATTGGTACGT
>CAYLSF010001233.1:0-2601 GCA_964385675.1 uncultured Saprospiraceae bacterium | reverse complement strand
AACGTTCAAACGCTATATGTCGCAACACTCCGACCATCACGACCTTTGGATTGCCCCTGAAGACCCTACTCGTATGGCAATTGCCGATGACGGTGGAGCTCAAATTTCTTATGATGGTGGCGAAAATTGGTCAACTTATCACAATCAACCCACCGCTCAATTTTATCGAGTAACCACAGATAATCACTTTCCTTTTAGAATTTATGTGGCACAACAAGATAACAGTACCTTGCGTATTGCACACCGTACCACAGGTAGTTCAATTGGAGAAAGAGCTTGGGAAGCCACAGCAGGTGGCGAATCTGCACATATCGCTATCGATCCTACGGATAATGACATTGTATATGGTGGTAGTTATGATGGTTTTTTAACAAGGGTCAATCATAAAACCGATGAAATTAGAGCGATTAATGTCTATCCCGATAATCCTATGGGGCACGGGGCAGTAGGTATGCGATATCGTTTTCAGTGGAATTTCCCAATTTTCTTTTCGCCTAATGATCCGAAAAAACTTTATACTTGCTCTCAACATTTACACGTCTCTACAGATGAAGGACATTCTTGGCAAATCATTAGTCCTGATTTAACTCGAAATGATACCTCTAAAATGCAATCTTCTGGAGGGCCTATTACACAAGACAACACAAGTGTAGAATACTACTGTACTATTTTTGCTGCTGCCGAATCTCAAAGAGAGCCAGGCGTAATATGGACAGGTTCTGACGATGGATTGATTCATGTTACTAAAGATGGCGGTAAGAATTGGACAAATGTAACGCCTAAAAATATGCCTGAGTGGATTATGATCAATAGCATTGATATCGATCCACATCAAGATGGAGGGCTCTATGTAGCGGCTACCATGTATAAATCGGGCGATTATCAACCGTATTTATATAAAACCAAAGACTATGGTCAAACCTGGACTAAAATCACTAATGGCATCCAAAATGATCATTTTACAAGAGTTGTAAGGGCAGATCCAAGCCACAAAGGCATGTTATATGCAGGTACAGAAACAGGCATGTATATGTCTTTTGATGATGGTGCAAATTGGCAATCGTTACAATTAAATTTACCCATCGTTCCAATTACAGATTTAACGATTAAGCAAAACAAATTGATCGCCGCTACACAAGGTCGTAGCATTTGGATGATTGACGATTTAACGGTTTTTCATCAACTAGTCAATGCGACTAAATCTAACGGGGTGCATTTATACAAACCGATGGATGCGTATCGTATGGGCGGTTGGCAAAACCCTAAACCTCGCAATGCAGGAATGAATCATCCCGGTGGTGTAGTTGCACATTATTATTTACCAACCTATGATAAAAAGAAGGACACGATTCAAATTTCCATTTTAGAAAAGGATGGAACAGAAATCAAAACCTACTCTACTCATGCGAAGGAGAAAAAGGATAAGCTGACGAAAATTAAAGAGAAGGGAAATATTTTCACTTGGAATATGAATTATCCTGATGCGAAGGTCTTTAAAGGCATGATAAATTGGTGGGCAAGTACGGCAGGACCAAAAGCTGTACCGGGTGAGTATCAAATCAAATTAACCGTCAATGGTGAATCACAAACGCAGCCGTTTACTATCTTGAAAGACCCTCGTGCGACTTCTTCCATAGCGGATATGCAGGCTCAATTTGATTTCTTACAAGATCTTAGCAACAAGGTATCTGAAACACACGAAACGATTACTAAAATCCGTCAAATCAAAAAGCAGGTTGGTAATTATACCAAACGCTTAAAAGATAAAGGTGAGCAATACCAACCTATTTTGAATTTAGGAAAACAGATGGACTCTACCCTATCGGCTATTGAAAAGCGATTATATCAAACCAAAAATCAAAGTCGTCAAGATCCATTAAATTTCCCGATTCGCTTAAATAACAAATTGGCTCACCTCAATAGCCTGATGCGTATGGGAGATTTTAAACCGACGGAGGGAGCCATTCAAGTTAAAAAAGATATTACGGCTTTGATTAATCTAGAATTAGCTGGTTTTAAATCCGTTGTAGAAGATATGTTACCGCAGTTTAATGCTTTGGTGAAGGAGATTGGAGTTGATGCGGTGATTTTGGAGGAGGAGTAAATAATATTGAAGCCTCTCTTTCTGAAAGGAGAGGCTTCGATGAAACTTTAATAATCTTATAAATGGATACTTGTACATCCTTCTTTACAACCAAAAATTCCAAAACATACTTTACCACATATTTTCAATATCAATGTTTCATAATTTAAACAAATTTCCACCTCAGCTTTATAACCTGCTGCCCCACCGCCAATTGTAACACAGGTTCTATCAGGAGTTATTGTTGCTGAACCTATATCAATTCCTAGTAAATAAACTGTAACTATAGCACTATTTCCATTAAACTTAACGCAAACCTTAATAACATCCAACAATGAAGTGCAAGACTCATTAACTGCCGTCCTACCTCCTAATGTATTTGCTCCTCCGATGTGAGGTAAAATATCTTCTTGATGAAATTTGACTGCCATTATTTTATAATTTTAAATTCCTACTCTATTTAATACAGGTTTTTCGGATTCCACCTTTTTGGTTAAAAGTCAATAAGTGTTTGAATT
>CAYLSF010001232.1:0-2601 GCA_964385675.1 uncultured Saprospiraceae bacterium | reverse complement strand
AATACGAATTTTGAAACCTCAAATACTGTTTACGCCAAAGTTGAAAAAACTGCCTTACCAAATTTATTAGGTGTAGGTATTCAACTTGAAAATAGTGATAAATTAATTTGGGTTAATCCAAATGAAGAAGGGGTGATTGAATTTTTAAATACTACTGGACAAACGCAACTGGCTCAAATATTTGGGTTATACAGCAATAGCAAAAGAAAAACTTATACTATTCCTCTAAAAGTTAATAAAGTTAATTTCTTAGATAAAGCTACATCTCTTACTGAAAATAAATTGGAAATCAACGATTATATCAAAACCTATCTCCGCCAAAGTCAACAACGCAAAAAATATCAAACCATTTTTAAGGTCGTTAAGCCTACTTTTGCTTCCTTAACGACACAAGAATCCATCACTTTTCAGCCTGATGAAACCTTTAAAATAGCGGATTATGCCAGTATGTTGACGCTAGAAGAATTTTTACAAGAAGTTGTCCCCTTTGTTAAAATAAAATCTAAAAAGAAGGGGCGACAAGTGAGGCTATTCAATGAGAAAAAGGAATATTCGACTGAAAATCCTGTTTATATCATTGATGGATGGATTACACATGACCAAAAAGCTGTATTTGACATTCCAATTAGTGAAGTAGAGTCTGTAGATATATTTCGAGTAACGGCTAATTTAAAAACACAATTCGGTAAGTTAGGAGAATATGGTGTTATTGGCATCAATACAACTAAAAGGAATAAAAATACAGCTTTAAAAACCGCATCGAATGCCATGAAAGTCATTGGTTTATCTGGTACTCCTACCTTCAAAACAAATACGACTTCATTCAATAAAGTCCCTGATTTTCGTTCAACCATTTATTGGAATTCTAGTATCGAACTTAAAAATGGAAAAGCTAGTTTTTCCTTCCCACATTCTGATGATTTAGGCGAGTTTACCATTATCGTCAATGGAATGACGACAGACGGTAAATTACTCAAAGCAACAGGTAATTATACTGTTGAGTAATTAAATTTTAGGTATCAGACATCTTAAAGATGTCTGATACTTTGGTACCTAAATCTTGCACTTCCTACCTTACATCTAATTTTCCCCAAACATTAAAAAAACCTTTATATATTTGCAGCGTTGTAAATAAACGCAGGAATAGAAGCGGTGTAGCGAGAAAGTATTTAGGATGAAAGAACCGCTTATTGTTAGACGAATGACAATTGAATGTTCTCAAAAGCATCTACCTCATATAGTACCATTCTCTCCATCAGTATCCCCTTAATCTTAGGTAGCTTAGGGCATAATTTGATAGCAGCAGCAGATACTTTATTTCTGGGTCGCTATCAAGATACAGTAGCCTTCGCCGCCATAGGTTTGGTCGCTCCTTTTTATCTTATGATTACATTGGTGGGTTTATCTTTTTCGAGAGGTGGGCAGATTATGATTGCCCGTCGGTTAGGCGAAGAACGCTATGACCAAATCGGTGTAATCACCCGTAATATGTGTACATTTATTCTTGCACTAGCTGGTGTACTCTATGTTGCGATTAAGTTTTTTAGTCCTCAGATTTTGTATTGGTTCGTAGATGATCAAACCATTTTACAAGCTTGTGCTGATTATCTCTATTATCGAATAGATGGTATTGTATTCGGTTATGTCGGTTTAGTCGCAGTTGCCCTATACTCTGGCGTGGCTCGTACGAATGTCATTATCTACAATACGGTTGTTTTGGCCGTCGTCAATATTGGTTTAAACTATTGCTTAATTTTTGGGAATTTTGGCTTTCCCGAAATGGGTATCGAAGGGGCAGCTTTAGCCAGTACCATTTCAGAAGTAGTTGCTACGATGGTTTTTATCATTTATACCATATTCGATAAAGAGACAAAAAAATACCAAATCTATAAACGCCAACCGATTGACTTTCAACAAATTAAAGACCAACTTTCTCTTTCTACTCCTATCGCTTTACAATCAGCTATTGCTATGGGCAGTTGGTTTGTGTTTTTTAGTCTAATTGAAAATCTGGGGACACAAGAGTTAGCTGTTTCGAGTGCAATTCGAGTAATTTATATTTTTCTAGGCGTATCCGCATGGGGGCTAGGTTCTGCTACCAGTACAATTTTAAGTAATCTAATTGGTCAAAATAAAAAAGCAGAAGTTTTTCCTACCATTAATAAAGTTGCGGTTTTAAGTATTGTCATTACGGTTATTCCATCGCTCATTTTACTCATTGCACCTGAATTTGCTATGCGTATCGTCACTGATGATCAGTCCATTATAGCTGGTGCTTTACCTGTATTAAAATTATTATTTTTCTTAGAAATTGGTATTGCCCTTTATACCATTTATTTTAATGGCGTAGTAGGGGTAGGAGCGATTCAATTTAGTTTAATCCTCACCATTATAAGTTCAACAATCTACTTAGTTTATGTGGATGTTATCATTAGAACAACGCAAAATCTCGTATGGGCTTGGACAGGAGAAATCATTTATGCCACTCTTATCGTCTCTGCCTGTTTGTTATATATTCGTTCGGGAAGGTGGAAGAAGTTGACAATTTGATTTCGGATTTCCCCGTATCAAGTACGGGGCAGGCTCCTTTCGGATCTCGGA
>CAYLSF010001231.1:0-2608 GCA_964385675.1 uncultured Saprospiraceae bacterium | reverse complement strand
ATGCTCAATTATATTCTCGGATGAATATGCTTTTAAGAGAATATCCCTTTATAAAAGTTAATCTTCAAAAAGCAACAACAGAATTAATCAATGAATTTGATAATCAAAACCTACAAAACCGTTTAAGAACTGTCTTAAATGATGAACATACAAAAGGTTGGACAAACTTAGAAGAACTAATAAAATTAAAAGGAAAAATAGATATAAACAGAATTATTGAAGGAGTTAGATTGTCAACAGTAAAAAAAGGAAGCATACCTTATGGATTACAAACAGCATTGGGAGAAGCTGTTGAGAAAAATAATCAGATTATCTCTTATGAAATGTTTTGTAAAATGCTAATGGATAAAACTGAAACAATTAAATTTCAACCTTTATTACAATTTTATCAATCTTTGGTTACAGAAGATTGGCAAATTAGAGAAGACCTTATGAATAAACTGCGAGGTTTAATTATTGCTTTATTGGTTTTTCGAGAAGCTGATATATAAGTACCATTTTACCCAAACAAAGAACCTTGCTTACCCTCTCCTTCCTTATTCTTCTTTTTTGATGTCTTTTTAGAATGATTTTTCGACTTTTCAAGCTGTAATGCCAAGTTTTCTGTTTGTGAAGCATCATTTTCAAATAAAGAGCCTTTGAGCCTATTCTTAACTTCATCTTCCAACTCCTTCAATGCTTTATCTCGTTCTGCTTCATCTTTGATTTTTCGACGTTCTTCCAATTCTTTTAAAACCTGGTCATTAGCTTGCTTCAAAAAGGTATCTTTATAGTCAATAGGTATCAGAATGTATTGCTTTCTAAGATTTTGACGAGTTTTTGTAAAAACCAACATACTATATAGTTCCCATTTTTCTTTGGGAATAAAGGTAAGCAGTGGTCTGATTTGATAACCAAAACGATAGCTATCATAGTCCATTCATACAAGTAACTTCTCCAACAACTCCATTAAGAGCCATATTTACCGCAGCCATTTTAGTACAAATAGGGTCAATATCATTCATTGTTACCCAAACTGAAGCTCCTTTCTTCATTGCGTGAGAAGCTGCTGCTAGTCCCATTCTTCCAGAACCACAAGCTGGGTCAAGTACTCTTTCAAATTTCTTACGACTACCTACATCTAGAATCTGTGTCATAAATTCTACAACTGTCTCTGGTGTAAAATACTGTCCAAGCATAGAGGACTTATATTGGCTAGTGATGGTTTCGTACATTCTACCTAATGGGTCATAAAAAGATTTACTTTCATCCATTCCTTTTGCCCATAATAATGTTCTATTCCTTACTTCTTCTTGAACATTTTGATACATTTTCAAAAATCGTTGTTGTTCTTCCTGTTTGTACTTTTCTAATGAATTGCTATCTGATGGAGGAAATTTATGTTGAGCAACTAACCAATCTATAAAATCACTGAAAACGGTATCATATCTTCTAGTATAGGCTAAAGTCTCTAGTTCTTTCATTGCATCAACAAGTTCTGGACACATTGAACGAGCTTGGGTAAGCATTTTAGACATAAAACCAATGAAGTTATAGATTTAGACTTTTATCATAGTTTATGTAAACATACTTTATCAAGTATTATTATTTTGATTATACTTTTGGTGATAAACTGAAAGTATTTTCCTATTATTGAAGTATAAACTAAGAATTGATAAGCTAGTATTGGCTTTACAAAAAGAGGAAGTAATTAAACTGAAAATATGGCTAAAAAGAAGACAATTGTTGTAAATGGTTCCAATATTAGCTTATTCACTGATAAGGATAGGGACTATATCTCTCTAAATGATATTGCCAAAGGATTTGAAGGTCAGCCCTCAGACTATATCAGAAATTGGTTGCGAAGTGGTCAAACCGTTTTATATCTAGGAACATGGGAAAAAGTACACAACTCAGATTTTAATTTGGTGGAATACCACCAAATTAAAAGTGAAGTGATAGATAATCGTTTTTTAATGTCTGTGAAAAAATGGATTAGTAAGACTAATGCCATTGGTTTACAGGCAAAAGCAGGACGTTATGGAGGTACTTATGGTCATATCGAAATTGCTTTGCATTTCGCTAGTTGGATAAGTCCAGAGTTTAATGTTTATCTCAATAAGGAATTTAAGCGATTAAAAGAAGCTGAAGCAATTGAAACTCGTCAAACATTAGAATGGCAAGTAAAGCGTATTATTGCAAAATCGAATTACCTTATCCACACAGAAGCTATCAAAACTAATTTGATACCTCAAAGATTGAGCGGAACAAAAAATAAAAATGGCTTTATCTATGCTAGTGAAGCTGATTTATTGAATGTTGCCTTATTTGGAATGACAGCAAAAGAATGGCGTTTGCAACATCCAGAAGAGAAAAGAAACATTAGAGATTTTGCCACTATTGAGCAATTAACAGTATTATCCAATTTAGAAGCCCATAATGCGGAATTTATCAGAGAAGGACTTAGCCAAGAAGAAAGATTAGACCGTCTTAATCGAATAGCTATTGAACATATGGCAATTCTCCTACAGTATTCTAAGTTGAATAAACTAAAATAATTTCCCATTTGGCATTTTCCACCATTTAGGAGTAAACTCTATGATAATGTCTAAGTTTTCAGCAACCTCAA
>CAYLSF010001230.1:0-2609 GCA_964385675.1 uncultured Saprospiraceae bacterium | reverse complement strand
GTGTATGGCAATAGAAATTGACCAGCAATCGTTTGCCCATATTGTCGTAAAGCAAGTTGCTTAAAGTTTTGAATTGGAGTATTGGATAACTTATTTTTTAAAATTTCACCACTTGCTTTTAAAAATATTGAACTGCTCAAATGTTGCCATAAATTGTAAGGCGAAAGCGGAAAATCTACAAATTGATTTTGATGAAAAATCTGACTAGGGGCTTGTACTAATATTAAGTTATCCCCTAACAGGTCTTTAATCAATTGTGTAATTTCAGGGTCTTTATCATGAAGCCGATGAGCACCTGTATCATATCGAAAAATTTCATCTTGAATCGTCTTAGAAATCGTTTGACAGTTTCCGCCTACTCTTTTCTGAGCTTCATAGAGTGTAAAGGGTAACTTTTTCTGATTGGCAAAATAGGCTGCTGCTATTCCTGCTGGCCCTCCGCCTAATATGGAAATCTGTTGATTCATTTTTTTTATGAAACACATAGACACATAGAGCATAATAGTATTTAAAAAACTATGTGTTCTATGCAGCTATGTGTTAAAATAATTCACGACATTGTGTCTATATTTATAATTTCAAAAATTGTATCAATGAAAAGAATAACCAAAAAATACCTCAATGAGCTAACATATCAAATTATAGGTGCAGCAATTGAAGTTCATAAAGAGTTAGGTCCTGGTTTATTAGAGAGTGTATATGAAAAATGCATGATTCATGAATTAAAATCAAAGGGTCTTTATATACAATCACAGCAAAAAGTTCCAATCATTTATAAAAATACGATACTAGATGCTGAACTGAGATATGATATTTTAGTAGAAAATTGTATCGTTGTTGAATTAAAAGCTGTAGAAAAGTTACTTCCTGTTTTCGAAGCTCAAGCAATGACTTATGCAAGACTACTTAAAGTTCCTAAATCTATTTTGCTCAATTTTACGTGTACAAATATTTTCAAAGAAGGACAGAAAACTTTTGTTAATGAGTTGTTTAGGACATTGCCTGAACGATAAAGAGTAATTATTTAACACATAGGCATTAAGATACATCGTTTACATTTATAATATTCTATGTTTCTTATGTGCCTATGTGTTAAACAAAATACTACCAGTTTGCTACATCACTAGCATCAAAACCTAACTCCGATTGCATCGTATTTCTAGCCTCTAAAATACTAGCCAAATAAGCATCAATTTTAGAAGTATCATCTATCAATGTTTTTGGATAAGGTACATCCGCCGTTACCATTTTATCCAATACCGCTTGAAGACTTACTAATTTTGTAGAACGGTTGTAACGTAACATTTCAGCAAACTTGAACATCTCCCCCCAATGCTTATAGTAATCTTTAGGGCTAGTAGTTGGATCGGCTTTAATAGCATTTAAATCAGCTGTTACATCATTGATATAATGAATGGCCGTTGCTGCAATTACTTTTTCCCAGTTATCTAAGATGATCTGACGCTGAGTCGATAATTCTGCTAAGTCTTTGTTAACGATAGCGGTACGACCTGCTAAAAAAGCATCAAAAATAACTTTAGAAAAATCCGTTCCAGTTGTAGAACCTCTATCTCTTTTACCCGCATTCGTAGAGAAAGCAAAGTTGTATTCTGTACCCCAATCAATAGTATTATCAACTACAAAGTTATCTTTATAGCGTACACCCCCATCTTTACTCGCTAAGTCATTGTCGGTGAAGTCTGCCATATTTCTAGCACCTCCATAGTAACCCCATGCTTCATCAAAGCGGTGTTCCATATCTGTGTAGTTTGCATTCTCTCTTAACTCATCATTTGGTCTATCAACGATGTCTAATAAATAAGTATTAACACCTTGAGAGTAAGCAACAGCACCCAATAAGGTCTTTTGAATCATTTGTGCTAAATCATACCCTGTAGCAGGATCAATATATACCTCATAAGTTCCCAACTTATTTGGGTCTTGAGAGTTAGTAACTAAAATATTCACCCAGTTTACAATATCTTGATCTAGAGCAGGATAGCCAGCATCCATTTTTCCTTTTAAATCTTTATCAGGGTGTACTTCATAATAAGTTGTAACAGAAGGAGTTCCACCTACCGTTGTTAAAATATTATCCTTTAAAGTCTCATTGCCCACTAAAGAATAATCATAAAACTTTAATAAATCATCAGCAGAAGATAAAGCCGTTGCACCAGATGCCCCTAAAGCATCAATCGCAATTTTCATATCTTGAATGAGTAATTGACGAGTCGTTTGACCTGGATAGCTTACAGAAGTTGTCCCTTCCCTATCAAAACTAAAGATAGTTGGCACTTCAATAAGTCCATCATTAGGATCAATAGGAGGTTCTTCATCATCATTACAAGCCCCTAAAAATAAAACTACAAAAAGTAGCAGTGCTTGAAGTTTTAATAAATCTAACTTTTTCATAATTTTGGAAATTAGAAATTTGAACTTGAAGTCTATTTTCAATTGATATTGTGATAGGCTTCATTTTTATTTAAGAATTAAATTATACCATTTTTTTTACTTAAAAAGACCATTTGATCCCGAGATTAACTTGACGACGAGGACCTACTAAGATTCCTGAGCTTCCTACGGCATCTGATTTTGCGGGGCTCGAATGT
>CAYLSF010001229.1:0-2613 GCA_964385675.1 uncultured Saprospiraceae bacterium | reverse complement strand
GTCAACTTTTGATAATTTTTTTCACGGACTATTGTTAATACGAATTCTTAATAAATGTGTGGAATAGCAGGTATAGCACATTGGACAGGTACATCTTTTGAAAAAACTGTTCAGAAGATGTGTCAAACGATGATACATCGTGGTCCTGATGGTGGTCATGTACAGGAGTTGAGAGGAGCATGTTTAGGACATCGAAGGTTAGCTATTATTGATCTGAGTCAAGGGGCAAATCAACCAATGGCTGATAATTCGGGCCGTTATTTTATTACGTTCAATGGAGAGATTTATGGCTATCAATCATTGAAAGACGAACTAATATCTCTAGGGTGTCAATTTCGTACAGCTTCAGATACAGAGGTTATTCTTGAAGGTTTTAAAAAATGGGGCATAGCTAAACTTTGTAAAAAGCTAACAGGAATGTTTGCTTTTGCTATTTGGGACAATTTGGAGCAAGTCCTTTATCTAGTTCGAGATAGGTTTGGAGAAAAACCACTTTACTTTTATCAGTATGAAGGTACATTTAGGTTTGCTTCTTATGCCAAAGCATTATTTACGGATATTGCTACACCTAGATTAAATCCTACCGCTATAGTTGCATTTCTTCATCATGGATTTTGTTTGCCAGATTATCCAATATATGAAGGATTACAAGCATTGCGTCCTGCTAGCTATATGATTGTAACGAAGGATAATAATATAAAAGAGAGTACCTATTGGGAGCCATCCTTCGAACCGAAAATAAATCAGTCAACTGAGCAATGGTTAGATGCTATTGACAATCAGCTCACTCAAATCGTAAATGATGAACTCATATCTGATGTTGGTATTGGAACACTCTTAAGTGGCGGAGTAGACTCTTCATTAATATCGACAATTGCTGCAAGTATTAAACCTGATGTTAATCTATTTACTATAAAAATGTTAGATAATCCGTCATTAGACGAGTCTGAAATAGCAAAAATAGTTGCAAAAAAAATTGGAGGTAAACATCATATCATTGAGGCTAAACCAATACCTAGAGAAGATTTTATAACTTTGCAGCAACAATTTAGCGAGCCTTTAGGAGATTCTAGTGCTATAGGGATGTGGCTTGTTTCTAAAGTGGCGAGAGAAAACGTAACAGTAGTCCTTACAGGAGATGGTGGAGATGAGTTGTTTGCAGGATACAATACAATCAAACAACATATAGACTGGCAAAAAGCACGCTCCTATGCTAATAATTTTTTGGGAAAAAGCATTCATACATTATCAAAAAATATATTATTTCGAGTTAGTGATCGACCATTTTTTAGGAAAATAACTACTTTCACAAATTTAATATCTAATTCTGCAAAAGAGGTTCATTTGAAGCAGACTTTAATGCCTCAAAAACTTCATATAGGACTTTTCGGTCCTTTAACAGTAGATGCTGCCAAAGAATTATATCATCTAGATATTCTATCCAAGTTATGGAATAAAGGGATCGCAACAGATGAATTAGATAAGCTAATGTCTTTCGATTTATATCATACTTTATTGGGTGATTTTATCCCTAAAGTAGATACGGCTACGATGTTTCATTCTCTCGAAGCGCGAACGCCTTTTTTACATCATCACATCGCTGATTTAGCATTTAAAATGCCAATTGATGTGAAAAGGCTCAATAATCAATCTAAAGGAATAACTAAAGCACTTTTAACTAAAAAAATAGGAGAGGAAAATTCAGCCCATGTTATTCAAGGGAAAAGAGGATTTGTTATACCTATAGATTATTGGTTAGATAATGAATGGAAAGATTTAGTAGAAAGATTACCCACATCAAAACTAGTACAGGAAGGCTATCTTTCAAAACAGGGCGTTTTAAAAGTGATTAATGGATATAAAAAATATCCTTCTACTTATTCTAGAATTCGCTATTCGTTAGTAGCATTAGATATATGGTATAGGAATAATAGTTGATAAATATGTTAGGACTAATCATCGCATTTTTAGTTATTAGTGTTTTTGTATTTCCAACAAGGACAGCTTTTGGGATTTTGCTAGTCGCTACTACAATCGTTATTAATCCTAACTATATTGATATTGCATCTTATTTGTTTATGTTACTTTTCTTTAAGGAAATTGTTGTGAAGCAAATTCTTATAAAGAAAAGTATTGTTCTTAATCCAATTATTGTATACTATATCGCTTTATACATTGTTTCTGTTATTTCCTTTATTCTATTCCAAGGGCTTGTAGCCAAAGATTTAATCCTTTCATATACTCGAATTTTATTTGCGATTGTTTTATTTTTTCATTTATTCCGAACTTCAGAGGATTTAGGTAAATTGATCCCTTTTATTTGGGCCTCTTCTCTTCTTGTGATGCTACATATATATGCTCAATACACGGGTGTCCATCCTATATCAGATGTTATAATCAATAAATGGGGCAGATTAGAACCTCGAAGTATTGGAAATCTAAATGTTAATTCAAATACTTATGCTGCATATATGACTTGGAGTGTTACAATATTACTGTGTTACTACAAATTATTTAAAACTGATATTAAAAGGAAGCGATTAATTAATATAGTGCTTATTGCGCTCTTTTTTACCGCTTTTCCTATATTAGGTTATTTAGGTAGTCGTTCAG
>CAYLSF010001228.1:0-2616 GCA_964385675.1 uncultured Saprospiraceae bacterium | reverse complement strand
AACAGGATTATTACAAGTCGAAGTTGTATCACTATAGATATCATTACAATTATTCTCGCATCTAACTTCAATATCTACTCCTCCTGCTGGAATTGGTGTAATTACATGACTCAATAATCCATTATTCGTAGGCATCCAATTTCCTCCATTGATACTAATCTCTGATGAAAGCGATGTAGCACTCGTTTGCCAAGTTAATTCTAAAGAATCTAGCCCAATAGACGTACAAATAAAATTATAAGGCATTGTATTTTCACCAATGGTAATCATAACTGTATCGACTAAAGTACACCCTTTCAAAGAAGTGTAAGTGCCAATATAAGTAGTTGATTCAGTTGGGAAAATAGGTGTCTGTTGACAAGTAGAACAAGCTACTGTATTATCAGGTGTCCACTGATAAGAGCCCGGATCACCACCTACAAATCCAATGACTAAACTATCGAATGTACACGCCGTAGCAGAATCGATTAAAAGTGTCGGATAATTCGGTTCATTAATTTGAATAGAGAATGTATCTAAACCTCCAAACGGAGCATCTACGACAATAGACACATTTTCCAAGCCTTCTATTATTCCATCTTCTAATGCAACAATTGGAAGTGTTCCGACTTGTTGTCCCGCAGGAATTGTAATACTATCAGGAATAGGAAAATAATCCATACCATTTTGAGCCGTTCCAATTATAGAAAAATGCACTGTAGTATCATTGGATAACGTATCTGATAAGATAAAATTAAAGCTACCATTCGCACATCCTTCATGTATTTCACCAGATAAATCAGGTGTCAATACAGCATAAGACATCCCATTAAAAGAAGAAGAAAAACTTCCTACTTCTAATAGAACACCAGAATCAAGTACATGATCACTTACATCTGCAACCACTAGTTTAAGTGTATAAGTTTGATTTGGAACAAGCGTTATCGTAGAAGATAACACGGTCGTATGTCCATCATATTCAAAATCAGTACCAGCTGTATTATCTACATAATACGCTGAATTACTGGTGGCATTTACCGAATTAATACTAACAGGAGTCGTTGTCCCTGGTATCAATGCAATATTTTGTTGCGATAACCCCGGGCCACTAATAAAAAAACCAAAGACATCATTAAATCCAGAATTAACCCACTCTGGATATTCTTCTGAGGCAAAAGAATAATTAAAAGTAACTGTTCCTCCAAGTGGAATAAATGTAATTTCTAATCCTGCGGCATCATTTGTAGGTCCCGTGGCAATATTGGCTAAAGTTCCATCTCCAGGCCCATTAAAATTTGTTGTTGTACCTGATAATGAGTTAGGACCTATGATGTCGTTAGCAGCTCCTGAGGAAAGTACAATACCTGCATTTACGCCAGTACTGTTGGCACCTTGAAAATACCCTAGTTGAGCATTGTCTCCTATTTGTGTAACATTCACAACTTGAATACCTGAACCGACAAAACCACTCACTAAACTTGTGGGTGAAATGGTTGTGCTATTCAAGTCTGTTACGGTAATCTGTGCAAAACTAAAAACGGGTAGAAATAAGCATAATGCTACATTGAGTTTTAATAAACGTGTTGTCATAAGATTTATATTAGAGAGTAAGAAAATAATTTAGTGACTAGAAATTAGTGTTCAGTGATTAGTATCAATATTACCAACTAACGTAATGAAACATCATTCAAAATGGCTAATGCTCTTTGGGCATCTGCTTTTGGTATAAAAATATGATCGTGGTAATAGGCTGCCACTACATTACAGCTAATATGATGCTTTGCTAACGCATTTGAAATAGCTGCAGTTAAACCAACTGCCTCTAATGCTGAATGAATATTTAGTGTAATCCAAGCCATTTCTGATGAGCACGCTAATTTATATTGCTCTGCTGCTTCTTTTCGTGTAACGATTGTCCACCCCTCTTTTTCTCTAAATAATCCAATTATTATTGAAAAAAATTCGGCTTTCACCTCTGGTACCGTACAAAATACATAATCTCCTTCTTGTAACTCTGGGGACATATTTTGCAGTAATTTTTTCAAGTTAGTTTCTCCTTTCATATGTTATTCAAACTCCAAATTCCAAGCACTAAATCCCAAAAATCCATTACATCTTGAAATTTAATATTTGAAATTAATATTCTAATTAACAGGTATAGCATCTAAAAAGTCAAATCGTCCCTCTTTATGATTCATTTTACATGATACGGTTTGCTGTCCATTGGTGACCACCAAATAAGGAACATTTAAAGCTAAATTATATCGGGCAATTTGGTCAAAGGTCAATTGAGTAATTTGAATTTTGGGTGCTTTACATTCTACTAAAATGTAGGGTTGAGTGGATTGATTATACACCAAAATATCAAATCGTTTTATTTTTCCATTGATGGTTAATTGCTTTTCGACAGCAATCCGATTTTTACTATATTTTAATTCGTGGATTAAATACGCTATAAATAATTGACGCACCAATTCTTCTGGCTGTAATACTAAATATTTTCGTCGAATAGGATCGTATATGAATCGTTGTTGTCCTTTTTTTTGAACCTTTAAATATTTCTGATAAGCTAGTAAGTCGATGATAATTAAAAATTAATAATTGATACCTAAATTAACGTTCCGACAATGTTTTAAC
>CAYLSF010001227.1:0-2616 GCA_964385675.1 uncultured Saprospiraceae bacterium | reverse complement strand
GTCATTAATGGCTTTAGTGAACTCATGCGAGATGTCTTTGGCGAAGAACACGGCATCGGCGTAAGAAGTGCCGTCGGTATGATGTTACCCGATGGCATTCCTGTAGAGATAGAAGCGATGTTTCAATTGAAGTAATCCTGTTGTCTGTTGTCCGTTATCAGTTTTTACAAATTTTCGTTACCCAAAATGGACAACCGACAACAGATAACGAACAACTGATGTTCATTTTCGATGCACACCTTGACCTCGCTATGAATGCGATGGAATGGAATAGAGACCTCACTTGGTCAGTAGCCGATATTCGAGCCTCTGAACAAGGCATGACCGATAAACCCGATAGGGGCAACAATACCGTTTCCTTTGACGCCATGCGACAAGGGAAAGTGGGGATTTGTGTGGCTACTCAAATTGCTCGATATGTCAAAAAAGAGAATCCATTGCCTGGCTGGAACTCTCCGCATCAAGCCTATGCTCAAACACAAGGGCAACTCGCTTGGTATAAAGCCATGGAAGAAATTGGCGAACTTACCCAAATTACCAACTTAGAAGAACTACATCAAAGTCTAGCAGCTTGGCAAAACCCAACACCAACTACACCTATTGGTTATATTTTAAGTTTAGAAGGAGCAGATTCTATTTTGTCGATGGAGCATTTGGAACAAGCTTATCAGCAAGGGTTAAGAGCCATCGGCCCAGCACATTACGGGCCTGGTACTTATGCCTTTGGGACGGATTCCGTTGGCGGTATTGGTCAAAAAGGTAAAGAATTACTCCGAAAAATTGAAGACTTGAATCTTATCCTAGATGCCACCCACTTATGCGATCAAAGTTTTTGGGAAGCCATGGAAGTCTATAATGGAGCAGTCTGGGCAAGTCATCAAAATTGTAGGGCATTGGTTAACCACAATCGGCAGTTTTCGGATAAACAACTTTTAGAATTAATTCGTAGAGATGCCGTCATTGGCGTTGTTTTAGACGCATGGATGATGGTACCGACTTGGGTGCGAGGACAATCTACACCCAAAAGCATGAATGTTTCTTTACAACAAATGATAGACAATATCGACCATATTTGTCAATTAGCAGGTAATGCTAATCATGTTGGTATCGGAACGGATCTAGATGGTGGATTTGGGATTGAACAAACCCCTTATGATTTGAATACGATTGCAGATTTGCAAAAAGTACCGAATTTATTAGAACAGCGTGGGTATGCTCTAGAGGACATTGAAGGAATCATGAATCGGAATTTTTTGACCTTTTTGAAAAAGGTTTGGAGTAATTAGGATTGCATAGTCTTAATAGACTTCAGCATTGCGTTCTTTACGATTAGATACCATTATTCGATTATGCAAAAAATTACCACAAATAATAACCACTTCTTTTTAATGAAGTAGCGTACCAACCCAAAGTTGATACGCTACTAATTAAATAACAAGTTAATATTACTCCTCTAAAATCTAATCCTTTAAAAACCAGTAAGGACGAGCCATAGCATCATGACGTTTCAATGACCCTAAACCAAAGTTATCTTCAATGGTACGCAATAAGCTATAGTGATTAACAGGAGCGGTATTGATTGTACCAGGTTGTAAAAAGTCGCCTAACAACAAGGTATAAATACCATAATCAAAAGCATAGGGATATGCCTCATCAAAGGTAATTACAATTAAAGTCTCTGGTGGAAATTTAGAGACGGGATCTTCACCCAAAAAGGACTCTAAGAAACGAGCCATATTATCCAAGTTGGCAGTATCATGCCCTAAGTCTATATTATTAGCTGCGGGACGATATAAATCTTCCGTTACATTATGCCCATCATTAAGCAAATTAGGAACATAAAAACTGAAATGCGGTAATTTATGCGGTAAAGTTTCTGTATTCAAATCTACTTCAAACTCATCGGCATTAACGATTTTAGCCAACCGTTTTGGATCGGATACAATACTTGGAAATGATAGAAATGGTACATGTTTCCTAGCATAAGGAAACTGATCTGGAGGTACATTTTTAAGATTAGCAGAAGGGGATTTACTTAAATCATACTGCAGTTTATCTTTATATTCTGCATCAGGTGGTAAGTCTTCCACATAACATTTCCAGCTTAAATTACTGGCTTCTAATAGGTCAACAATTGTAGCAGGACTATACCCTTCTTGATGATAGCGATAACTACCTTGTGAGCTGTGAGCTTTTTTAGAGTCAGCGGGTACATTCATGTCATGTGCTTGCTCGCCAGTAGGCGTTACCCAATACCAATCCATATAGTGTGCAGAATCATCTAAAATCCCCATAGTGTCACCTGCGATGGTCGCAATATAATTTGGTTGCGAGGGGTGCGTTACACCTTGTGCATTAGTCATAAATACACCTTTTTTTCTAAGGCTATTTAAATAAGGATTTGCCAAGGCAGAACTACGCATAGTGTTTTCCAAAAAGACGACGACAACACGTTCAAATACTTTTCCCATTTTGATCTTGTTTTAAAATATTAGTGAAATGTTTAATTTTTTCCAATGGAGCGGTTATATCGAAATTTAAATTTTTGTTCAATAAGGTTGCTGCACAAATATAGCATTTATTTGATTTAATTTTACTCCCTCCTTTACCGAACAG
>CAYLSF010001226.1:0-2617 GCA_964385675.1 uncultured Saprospiraceae bacterium | reverse complement strand
CAATTTTTAATGAATAATCACCTTTTTGACACTTCTAATATATCTCCTCAAGATTTATAAGAGTGACTATTAACAAAAAGTTAAACAAAACAATATGTTTTTAAATAAAATTAAATGTTTTAAATTTGTAGAATAATTCATTATCAAACCATTAAAACTTATAGTACAACCATGACTACACAGGAAATTGCAAATCGTTTAGTAGAATTATGCCGCAAAGGAGAATATGAAACTGCCTACCAAGAATTGTATTCGCCAGATATTGTTAGTATTGAAGTAGAAGGAGCTCCCAATCATATTGTAAAAGGCTTCGATGGTCTCGCTAAAAAAGGAGAAGAATTTCAATCCATGCTTCAAGAGATGCATAGTAACGCTGTAGGTGACCCAATTGTAGCGGGTAACTTTTTTAGCTGTACCATGTCTATGACCGTTACCTTTAAAGGTGCTTCTGGTCCTGTAACAGAAGATGAAATTTGTGTGTATGAGGTAAAGGACGGAAAAATTGTAAAAGAACAATTTTTCTATACGGATAATCAATCGGCGTAGTATCAAAATATAATCATAATAGAAGGAGCAACGTTTGGTGATGGAATTTATATTAAAACGGAACGTTGCTTATTCTAGTTTGTAAACTCAAAAAGACGTTTTATCTGACTTCAATTTTTGTTCTTCATCCCTTAATCGTGTTAATTCAACTCTACCATTTTCTACCTTCAGAAACTTATTGCCTTTTTTAAGGTAGTTAATACGCCCTCTTCTTTTAGTACAACTTTTACAAAAAACCGCTCCCCTCTGTAGCATTTTAACAGGAATTATTTTGACCTCTAAAATATATTTTTGAGTTTTTGCGGTTACAAAAGTCTTTTCATTACAAATACCACAATTTGTATAAAAAGCTTGGTAATACTTAGAACGACTCAATTGACCAAAGCCGTCCATTATTTTAGTGTGGTCTATTGGTAAGCGTTCTTCTTCTTCATAGCTTGATGTTTTCATGACTTCTTTTGTATGGTTTTAGTAAATTGTTAACTGCTTTGACATTGCTTCAACCAAAACTAGAAATCCAAAGTTTCATAAATTAGGGTATCAACTTATCTTCAAGGGGTTAGTTGTAAAGGTTAAAAGTCATGAGACAAAATAAGTAGAGACATTGTATCGCAACGTCTCCTATTAATTCGATTTCTTTTCTTATAATTTTAGCTGTTTTTATAAAACGTCTCTTATTCCTTGATACCTAATTTCCCAAATAAAATATTACGAAGTGCTTTTAAAATTTTTATAATTTCAAAAATTTCATCGTCATCCGTTACATAAGCCTTACTAATCGCAAATTCCTTACCTTTTAAAACCATGAAATACCAATTTCTACCAACTACATAAGAACCGTAAATTATACTTTTATCTTCATTGAGTGTTTGTCCCACTAACATAGCTGCAAGATTTTGCCCTGCAGGATCACCACTACTATTTATATCTCTTTTGTACTCTTGAAAACTAAAATAAGGTATTTCGGGTTCCTGATAACCATTTGCTAAAATGCCATCAGGTTTTCCTATCATTTTGTACTGCTTTGTTTCAGAAGCTACGATTTCTTCCAATGTGCGTTGTGCAAAAAGATTAAGACGATAAGGAATAGTGAAGTTGATAAGATTTAGAATAGGCCCAATGAATCCCATGGATAAATCATGCTCATTCCATACTTCTAAATTTCTTATTAATCTATCTTGATAAATTTTTGTTACCATGATTTCCTCATCGGTTAATTTTATTGATATTGCTAACCAATCTTCTAATTCCTTGATTTTTGTTACTTTACGTAATCCAAATAACTTATACATTTTCTGCAAAGTCATTTGATTCATGTATAGTTTCTCTAATTCTTGATTTTCCATAATCAAATGTATTTCTTTAAAAATACGATTATTTCATCACAATAGTTTTTATCAATCTTATTTTTTAAAAAAATCGCACCTAAAACAATACCATTTGCATTATTCATTAAACACGTAGAGACGTTTTATAAAACGTCTCTACGATATTCCATTTATGTAAAATAAGGATAGTTACCAATCACCAAGTAACCGATAACCAATCACCCATTTATTTCCCAAAATCATGAACAGACTTACCAGCCTCAGCTAATGCTCTAAGACTATCTGGCACTGCCCATCTTGAACCAAATTTTTCTGCGAAAGCATCGCAATCTGCAACAAATTCTTTGATTCCAACAAAGTCGATATAAGAAATAGCGCCACCTGTATAAATTGGGAATCCCCAACCTAATACTGAACCGATGTCACCATCTACTACGCTATTCAAAACGCCTTCATCTAAACAACGGTAGCTTTCCAAAGCCTGACGGTGCATGATACGTTTTTCAACAGTGGTACGGTCAAGTGTATCTACGTCAGAGTTGAAAATAGTGCTTAATTCTTTCCAAAGATATTTTTTACCCCCTTGAGGATACTCATAGAATCCAGCACCATCTTTTTTACCCGTACGTCCTTTTTCTACCAAACTCTTCGCAATTTCATACATACGAGTTTGAGAAGGATGTTTATCTGGATTTGGATCACTTTCATATACGTGTAAGCCTAAAGTTAAGGTTACCTCATCC